>JBOGJF010000128.1:0-12030 GCA_050747785.1 Vicinamibacteria bacterium | reverse complement strand
CGTCAGCCCCTTCCGGCAATACCTCCTGCTGATCCCGCTCATCAGCGTGTTGTGGCCGCTGCTCTTCTATTTCCACGGCCTCTACAACCTGAGACGGCTCCGTTCTCGGGTCGACGAGCTCTTCAGTATCGTCTGGGCCGTGGCCATGGGTACCGCGGCCACCCTGTTCGTGGCATTGTATCTGCGCGTCTACTACTTCTACGGCCCACCCGATATCTCCGGCCGGTACGAGTTCTCGCAGCTTGTCCTGGGTCTATTCGTGGTCTTCGACGTGATCCTGCTAGCCGTCACGCGGTCCGCCATTCGCAAGCACCGAGAGGCTCGCTGGCGTCTCGGTGAAGGACTGCGCAACATCCTGATCGCGGGCGCAGGAGAGCTCGGCCGCTCAGTGGCCGACAAGTTCATCGACCACCAAGAGCTTGGGTTTCGAGTCGCTGGTTTTCTGGACGATCGCCTGCGGGGCGAGTATGCGGGCTACCGCGGACTGCCGATCCTGGGTACGCTCGACGAGGTGGAGGAGGTCGTGGCTTCCCGGCAGATCGCGTCACTCTATGTAGCGCTCCCCCTCGAAGAGCACGACCGGATCAAATCTCTGATTGCGTTTGCCAGCCGAGAGGGTCTCGACGTGAAGGTGGCCTGGGACTACTTGACTCACGTGGCGTTGCGCGCGGGCATCGAGGACCTGGACGGGATTCCCGTCATTAGCCTCGCGGAGACGCCCATTCAGGGCTGGAACTGGGTCCAGAAGAGAACCATGGACATTTGTTTGTCGGCCGCCTTGCTGGCGACGGTGGCGCTTCCCTTCGCGCTCATCGCTCTTCTAATCAAGCTGACGTCGAAAGGGCCGGTCTTTTACCAGCAGGAGCGCATGGGGCTCGATGGCAAGCCGTTTACGATCTACAAGTTTCGTTCCATGCACGAGGACGCGGAGAAGGAAACCGGTCCCATTTGGGCCGACCCGAACGATCCGAGGCGGACCGCCCTGGGAAGCATTCTCCGTCGCCTTAGCATCGACGAACTGCCACAGCTCTACAACGTCCTGAAGGGCGACATGTCGCTAGTCGGTCCTCGCCCGGAGCGGCCGAGCTTCGTCCAGAAGTTCAAAGAGCGCATCCCCCAGTACATGCTGCGACACAAGGTCAAGTCGGGAATGACCGGATGGGCGCAGGTCAACGGATGGCGCGGAAACACCTCCATCGAAAAACGCATCGAGCACGACCTCTTTTACATCGAGAACTGGACGCTGGGGCTGGATCTCAAGATCCTGTGGTTGACCTTCTGGAAGGTCTTTCTCCACCGCCACGCTTACTGAGTTCCGCTGGTGCCTAGCGAGCGAGTTCTCATCACCGGTGCGGCCGGCTTCATCGGCTCGCATCTCGTCGACTACCTCCTCGAGCATGGCTACGAAGTCATCGGGATGGACAATTTCATCACCGGCAACAAGGCGAACCTGGAGCACATCAAGAATCCGGCGTTTACGTTCGTCGAGCACAACGTCACGGAGGAGATTGTGGTCAAGGGTCCGCTCGACCACATCCTTCATTTCGCCAGCCCCGCCAGCCCCATCGACTACCTGGAGCTCCCCATCCAAACGCTCAAGGTTGGCTCACTGGGCACGCACAAGACCCTCGGGCTGGCGCTCGCCAAGAAGGCCCGGTTCCTCCTCGCCTCGACGTCCGAAGTCTACGGCGATCCCCTCGTCCACCCTCAGAAGGAAGACTACTGGGGCAACGTGAACCCGGTCGGGCCCCGCGGCGTCTACGACGAGGCGAAACGTTTCGCCGAGGCCATGTCCACGGCCTATCACCGCTACCATGGCGTGGACGTCAAGATCGCGCGCATCTTCAACACCTACGGGCCGCGCATGCGCGTTCACGACGGTCGAGCCATCCCCGCGTTCATCAGCCAGGCGCTGCAGGGTGAGCCGCTGACGGTGTTCGGCGATGGAAGCCAGACCCGGAGCTTTTGCTACATCAGCGATCTCGTGGAGGGGCTCATTCGCCTCCTCCGCAGTGACTACAACGAGCCGGTCAATCTCGGAAACCCCGCCGAGATGACGATCCTTCAGCTCGCCGAAGCCATCAAGAAGTTCACCGGCTCCACCGCGAAAATCATCTTCAGACCTTTACCGGTAGACGACCCTCGGGTTCGCCAGCCCGACATCACCCGCGCCCGCACGCTGCTGAATTGGGAACCGCGGGTTTCCTTGGACGAGGGTCTGTCCCGGACTGTTCAGTACTTCCGCACCAAGCTCAGCGTCTAGCCCCCTGATTAAGAACGAGCCAGCCTGCGCGACCGCCTGCTGCCAAATGACGTGGTTGCCTTGAGGATTTGGTCAGGCGGATGCGGCGTCTCCTGTTGGCCGCCAAACTACGTAGTTGCGGTGAGGGGGTTTGGTCAGGCGGATCCAGCCTCTCCTGTTGG
The DNA here is from genome assembly GCA_050747785.1 of Vicinamibacteria bacterium. Classification (GTDB taxonomy): domain Bacteria; phylum Acidobacteriota; class Vicinamibacteria; order Marinacidobacterales; family DATDRI01; genus CBDANW01. Next base: position 9,606 of record JBOGJF010000128.1, on the reverse strand, counting down.
CCGCCAAACTACGTGGTTGCGGTGAGGGGGTCTAGTCAGGCGGCCGTCAGCCCGCTTCGACTTCCGCCAGGATCTTGCGGGCATGGTGAATGTAGTGGAGGCCGGACGCGAGCGTCAGCACCACCATCGCCCCAAGCAGTATCTGGGTCAGAGGAAGCTCCGTTCCCCGGTAATTGGACCAGAGTATCCAGAAAATCGTGACGAGCTGAACCGTGGTCGTCGCCTTACCCAGAATGGACGGCGAGAAGATCTTCCGCTCCACGGCCAAATGGATGACGACGACCGTCATGAGAATCCCCGCGTCGCGGCTGATCGCGAGGATGGTCACCCAAACCGGTATGTGGACGGCGAGCAATGGAGTCGGAATGGACAACACGATCAGAGAGGTCATGACTAGGAGCTTGTCGGCGATCGGATCCAGCATCGTGCCGAGCCGCGTCCGCTCGTGCCGCATGCGAGCGAAGACACCGTCCAACGCGTCCGTGACGCCCGCGATCGTGAACACCATGAGCGCCCAACCGAAATAGCCGTAAATCACCAAGATGGCCAGCACGGGCACCAGGCACATCCGGAGAACCGTGAGTTGGTTCGCGAGAGTCACTAGCGGCTCCTCTTGGTTGCGGGCCGACCCGAGCCCGCGGGCGTCCTGAGGGTCTAGAGGCCTTCGGGAGGTTTAAGGGAAGATACCGAGCTCCATGTAGGCGCGGGCGACCTTTTCGATCGCCACCACGTACGCCGCGGTGCGCATGTCCTTCACCTGCTTGCGAGTGAGGTAGACCTCGCGAATCTCTTCGTAGGCCACGATCATCTTTTCTTCCAGGCCGCTGTTCACGAGTGCTTCTTCATCGGGAGGCATGGAGAGCTTCTTTCGCAGTGATTCCGACAAGCGCCGACCGGCCAACTCCTCGGCGGCGGTAAGCAGCGAGGCGGTCTTTGCTTCCTCGAGCCGTTTCTGCAGCAGGCCGTACCTCATATGAGAAAGGTTCTTTCCCCACTCGAAATACGACACGACGACGCCCCCGGCGTTGAGATAGACGTCCGGGATGAGATTGATGCCCCGCTCGAGCAGAATCTGCTCCGCCTCCACTGTGGTGGGACCGTTAGCCGCCTCGGCAACGAGCTTCGCCTGGATGCGGGGAGCGTTCTCGCGTGTGATCTGGTTCTCGAGGGCCGCGGGAATGAGGATGTCGCACTCCACTTCCAGAACCTCGTGCGGATCCTTCATCTGCCTCGCACCCGGGAATCCGAGGATGGTTTTTCTTTCGAGTCGATGTCGATTAAGTGCCTCGACGTCCAGCCCTTTCTTGCTGTACACGCCACCGTCCCACTCACCCACGGCCACGATCTGGGCGCCGGCTTCCTGCATGAATTTCGCGGCGTGGTAGCCGACGTTTCCGAAACCTTGTATGGCAACCGTCTTCCCCTCGACTCCCTTGCCAAGCCTCAGACCGTCGAAATCCTCCGGTGAAGCCATGGCTCGCAGAATACCGAAGGTGACACCCTTCCCGGTGGCTTCCTTCCTTCCGCGAACTCCACCCTGCGTCACCGGCTTTCCGGTCACGCACCCGAGGTTATCGATTCCTCCTGGGTTGAACGCATCGTAGGTGTCCGCTATCCATGCCATCTCTCGCTCGCCGGTTCCGATGTCGGGCGCCGGGACATCGACTCCGGGGCCGATGAAGTTTTTCTTGATGAGCTCGGCGGTGTATCGGCGAGTAATCTTTTCGATCTGGTGGCGCGTGTAGTTCCGCGGATCGAAGGAGATGCCGCCCTTGGCGCCTCCGTACGGGACGTTGACGATGGCGCACTTGTAGGTCATGAGAGCCGCCAGCGCGATGATCTCGTCCTGGTCGACGAGCGGGCTGAAACGAATGCCTCCCTTTAGGGGCTTTCGATGGTGAGAGTGCTCAGCCCTCCAACCATAGAAGATCTCGTAGGAGTCTCCGAAGCGGACGGGGAACTGAACGAAATAGATCGCGTTGCAGGCTTTGATCTGGTCCAGCAGACCTGAAGGCACGTCCAGGGTTGCCGCTGCCTTGTCGAATTGCCGCTCGACAATTCTCTTGAGGTTCAGATCCTCGGGAACTGCGCGACGTTGGGCCATGACCGACTCCAGTCTCTTGTTCATGCTGACGCCTTCTGGGCGAACGATCATACGGAGTCAAAGGGAAAGAATCAATTCGGAGCGGCCGGGCGCCCTTGGCTCATTGAAGTAAAGATGCGATTCTGGGGCTTCTCGGGAGGAGCGTTCCGTCGTATACTATGCGGACCCAACTCCACAGTCCCAGATCCTGCTGCCGGCCGTGGCGGCTCTGAGCAGCCAGACGGAGTTCGACTTGCCAGTGCAAGGAGTGCCGATGGCGAGAATGAAGATCGTCAAATGCTACCTGCGCTCACCCGGAGACGCGCCGTCGCTGCGTTTCGTCGCCCTCCGCGAGTTCTCCCTTTGGAAGTACTACATGATGCACCGTCACGCGAAGATTGTAGACGGAGAGGAGATTTCGATCTGGATTGATGCCGAAAGCTACGGAGCGGAGCCCCCCCGGCAAGCACGCCCGTTGGAGCCTGTTCTGCGCGTCGATCTCCAGTTCTGGGACCCCCGCTTTCGAACCACGTCACTGGTGCAGCGGTTCTTCCCGTTCGAGGAATACGACTCCATTCGAGAGGCGTTCCTAAGCCACTACCCGGATAGCTCCGGACCCGAGGGACATCCCGGCTCGCGTCGTCGCGTCGACGAAGTGAAGGGGTATTTCCTGCTGCCGCTACCGCACACCCCGAGCGCCTAGCCCGTCTTCTGGGCGACCGGTGGAGTCTGGCGTCGATAGAGGGGATCGCACTATCTGGGTGGCCAGACGCCCGCGGAACCTTTCGGGCGTCAATACAGGGGATCGCACTATCGACGTGACTAGACGCCGGTCAAGAAGTCGACCAACGCCTTGCGGTAGGCATCGGGCTGAGTACGATACGCCGCTCCGTGCCCCGCTCCTTCGATAATCACCAGGTCGCTCAACGCGCTCGCCGCCACTGCATAGAGCTTCCGCTGGACATCCGGTGGCACCTGACGATCCTCGCCGCCGCCCAAAAACAGGATCGGCCGGTTCCCGATTCGGCGCACCGCCTCCGCGAGATTCAGGTCCCCTTTTTGGAAGCCTCCGAGTCGCTCTATGAAAAAAAGCAGCATGTCGCCGAGTGGGAATCGCGGCAAGCGCAGCAGGAGTTCTAGGTAAGCGGTCACGACCTGCTCGAGGTCAAGAAAGCTGCTATCGGCGATCACCGCCTCCACCTCGGGTCGCTCGGCGGCCGCCAGGAGTGACGCGGCGGCTCCCATGGACACGCCGAACAAGACGATGCGATCCTCGGGCTCCCGTTCCCGCATGAAGTCGATCCCGCCCTCGACATCGAGTCGCTCTTTGAAGCCAAGGGTCGTTCGCTCGCCCCCACTCTCTCCGTGTCGCCGGGAGTCCATGAGGAGAACATTGTATCCGTTCTCGCGAAACCATACGCCACGGTCCAGAACCTCGCGCCGCGAGCGGAACAACCCGTGGGCGCACACAATGGACACGCCTTGGTCGCCGCCTCCCATGTACCATCCGCGCAAGACGACGCCATCGCTCGCCGAGAAGGTCACGTCTTCGAAATCGAGCCCATCGTCGGCGGGAGTCGACGTGAGCGCCAAATCCATGGACCGCGTGCCGACCGACGTGGCTCGGTCGGCCACCCAGTAAGGCAGCACGACCAGGACGAGGATCGCCACCGCGAGGAGGATCGTCAGGCCACCCCATTTCAAGATTCGAAACAGGAGACCGCGTTTCTTCTTCAAGCTCGTGGCTCCTCCACCCACCGAAGCAGCACGGCCGCAATCACGCTGAACGATGCTGCCAAGAGACACACCGCCCCATAGCCTCTCACCGTGAAAAGCGTTGCGCCGACCGCGGCAGCGACCGCAATGCCCAACTGAGACAGCGTATTCCGCAGCGCAACGTACGCTCCCCGTGCGTCCCGGCTCACCAGGCCGGTCACCAGTGCCTGAAGCGGCGCCATGCGGGACGCCGCCGCAAGCCCGGTCAAGGCAAGGCCCGCGTACAGGGTGATGCCGGCCCCTAGTTGGGGCACGAGCAAGATGAAGACCGCGAGCGCCAAGCTCCCCCATAGGGCGACGGGGCGTTTCCCGACGCGATCGGACAAACCTCCCGCCGCCAGGGCTCCCAACAGCGCCGCGCCACCGCTCGACAAGAAGATCAAGAAGACGGTCCGCGTTTCGAGGCCGAACTCGGAACTGAGATACGCCCCCAAGTAAGTCATGAAGGCGGTAAGCCCGCCTGAGACAAAGAAGGCCGACAGGGCGCCAGCGGCCGTATTCCTGCTTCGGAGAAAGCCCCAGTAGTTCAAGAGCATTTGCGACGCCCGAAGACGGCGGTCCTTTCCCGAAGACGGCGAATCGGTGTAAGAGCGCCAGACCAAGAAAGCGAGTGCCGCCGCTGCTCCCGCAAAGAGCAAGTAGAGAGCCCGCCAGCCCCAAAATCCGACGATGACCGAGCCGACTGCCGCTCCCAGGATGGGAGCGGCGACGTACGCCGCCGCCACCCAGACCATCACCCGACCGCGCCGCTCGTAGGGAACCCGATCGGCGATCGATGCGACGACCAGCGCGGAGATGACACCGGCCGCCGCCCCGGCAACGACGCGCGCGCCGGCAAAGACCCAGAACGTGCCGGCAAAGAACGAGGCGAGGCTAGCCAGAGTGAACGTCACCGCGGCAACGGCCAGAAATGGTCGCCGAGCGCCGCGATCGGAAAGGGGAGCCACGACCAAGCCCGCTGCGGCCGCGGCCAGCGCGTAGCCCGAAACCGTCAAGCCCACACGCCCCACACTCACCGCGAGGCTCGAAGCGACATCCGGAATAATGGGCGACAGAATCTGGTTGTCCACCAGACCGAGCGTGAGGAGCCCGATGAGGGACCCCACCGCGCTCCACGGAAAGTCGTAGCTCTTCGTATCGGACTCGATCAATTCTCACGGCTCAATCGGTCGGAAACCCGCTCGACGCCACGCTTTGCTCGCTCGTTCGCGAGCGTGATCATAGCACTCTCGTCCGAATGAAGGTCGAGGCGCAACGAGACGAGACGGCGATTCCGAACGGACCGACTCCCCCATCCAAGCCGACTCTAACCCAGCTCGGACTGATTTTCCTACGCATCGCGTCGCCACCTCGAGAATTCAACCCTTCGTGCTCACTTCCCTGCTCACCCGACCCGCTGTCGGCCGTCCATAAACGGGGTTGCACCGATGGGCGTGGCCAAACGGCATTGGCACGGTTATCGCACCTTTCTTCCAAAAGAGGTTCGAGAGCGAGGGCCATCTGGGAGTTGCTCTCCTGATTCATTGATTGCGTAGCCTTTATCGGAGTGGGTTCGAGGGTCCCATTCTAGAGGATCCAATTTTCCGCAAGATCGATCCAATATCTCGGATATGAGCCTTCTGGACCGCCTACGCCCCCAGTGGAGGCACAGCGACCCGGAGGTTCGGATTGCCGCCGTTCGGGAGCTCGGCGCAGAAGACCAGGAGCTTCTTGGCAGCCTGGCCCACGAAGACCCGGATCCCCGCGTGCGCCGTCAGGCCATCAAGAAGATCGAGGATCCCCTCCGCCTCCAAGAGATCGCCGACCATGAGTCCATCGAAAATTTAAAGGAGTTGGCCGAAGGCCGCGCAGCGGAAATATGGTCGGGGCGTGCTAGCTCGAGCGAGGGGCTCGATGTCTGCCGGGCCGCGCTCTCGCGCCTTGCCTACCCCAAGGACATCGTCCGAGTGGCCATTGGAGCTCACCACGGAGACATCCGGAGAGCGGCGCTGGCGCAGCTTTCCGAAGAAAAGAGCCTTGCCGAAATCGTCACCCAAGCGAACGATCCCTCGCTCCGCGAGGAGGCCCTTCGTCGAATGATCGACCCTTCGATCCTTCAGCGCATTGCGTCCAACGGCACCGAGATCGAGGTGGCTCTCGCCGCCCTCGAAAGAATCGAAGACCCGAACGTTCTCCATGCGCTATCCGAAGAGCGTGACGCCCACAAGGTCGTGCGTCAGAGAGCTCGAGCCAAGCTCGAGCTGGTCATCACCGACGACCACCCTCTCCGGGAGCAAGCCCGCCGGCAACGTCAACAAGAATTGTCCGCCGCGGCCGACTCGCTTCTCGAGAGCATGACCCAGACAACGGACGCGTCGTTGAATGAAGCAACGGACCGGTTCCTGAAGATGGAGGAAGAGTGGAATCAGCTCACCGCCAAGACCGCTCCCGCTAGCGAGCTACGAGAACAGTTCGAGCAGGCCGGGCGTGTGCTCGCGGACAAGGCGGCGCGCCTGGAAGAACGCAAGGTGGAAGAAGCGCGGCATGCCGCAGAGCTCGAGCGCCTACTCGCGCGCCGTCTCGAGCTCTGCGAGCAAGTCGAGACCCTCCAAGCGGAGACAGCAATGGAAGGTCTCGAAAAGGCACGCTCCGACTGGAAGAACCTGGCCCCGTTCCCTCCCCCACTCGACGGAGCGGAAACAACCCCAGCAAAAGTGAACGACGGGCTCGACGAAAGATTCAACCGAGCCGTCGAGCGTTGCGGGCAGCGTGTTCGGAGCTGGCAGGCGGAACAAGCCTTTCGACTCGCACTCCAGGAGCTCCTGACTTCTGCCGACCGGGAAGCTGCCGAATCGAAGCTCGCTGACGCGCTCCGGGATTGGCCGACGCTGGAGCAACGCTGGCTCGCGGTCGAAAGGGTTTTCGAATCGGGAGCTCATCCGGAGCTCGCCGGCTCCGCGCGCGAGCGCTTTGCCAAGGCGAGAGAGCGCCTCCATGCCCGCCAGAAGGAAAGCACGGAGAAACAGGAGAGAGCCCGGCAGGAGAATCTCGCTCGACTGAAAGAGCTCTGCGGCCGGCTCGACGAGCTGGTCCGCACCAAGGAGTTGAGCCTGAAAGCGGCCGACCGTGAGCTCCGACTTGCTGCCGCCAAGCTCAAGAAGCTCGGTCCCCTTCCTTCCTCGGAGAGTCCCAAGGACTGGAAGGCGCGGTTGTCCAGCGCACGGCGTCTCTTGTTCCAGCGGTTCCAAGAACAAAGAGAGACGGAAGAGTGGAAGCGCTGGGCCAACATCGACCTTCAAGAGAAGTTGATCCAGCAGGCGGAGTCCCTTCGGGAGGTGTCGGATCTCGCCAAGGTCGCCAAAGAACTCCGCCACGTTCAGGAGGAATGGAAACGGGTGGGGGCGGCGCCGCGGGGCAAATCAGAGGCGCTGTGGAAACGCTTCAGCGAGGTTCGCGACGAGCTACGACGACGGTGCGACGTCTACTTTGCGGAGAACCTCACGAAGAAGTTGGCGCTCTGCGAAAAGGTCGAACCATTGGCCGATTCCACCGATTGGAACAAGACCACCAAGGCAATCCAAGGCATTCAGGCCGAATGGAAGGACATCGGGCCGGTTCCACTCAAACAGACCAAGCCGATCTGGCGTCGATTCCGAAAGCCCTGCGACGCGTTCTTCCAGAAGCGCAACGAGCATCTGAAAGGGCTCAAGGAGGTCCGACTCCAGAACGCAAAGAAGAAAGCGGAGCTATGCCGCGAAGCCGAGGCGCTCGCGGAGTCGACCGATTGGGAGACAACGGCGAACGAGCTCAAGCGGCTCCAGGCCGAGTGGAAGGCAACGGGCCCCGCCCCCCACAAGAAGTCGGAGGCGCTGTGGAACCGATTTCGCAAAGCCTGCGATCGCTTCTTCGATCGACGCACGCGCCGCGGCGAAATCGAGTTCGAGGAGAAACTGCAGCAAAAGGAGGCGGTCTGCGTGGAGTTGGAATCGCTCGTTGCCTCTCTCCGGGGCTCCGACCCGCCGACGGCGGAGGCCGTGAGCCGGAAAGTACAAGAGGCGTGGAGTCAGTGGTCGGGAGTCGGCCCAGTCCCCGTGGACAAGGAAGTACCTCTCCGTAACCGTCTCCAAGCGGCTTGCGCCGAGATCGTCTCGGTATTCCCAGAGAGCCTGAGCGGTATGCCTCTCGATCCTCGCGGGAACCACAAACGTCGAGAGAAGATTTGTACGCGGCTCGAAGAGCTCGTCGACTCTTACGCAGAGGACCACCGCGCCGATGCCATCGTGGACCTCGCCGAGAAGTTGAAGCAGGCGCTCGCTGCCAACACCATCGGTGGGAGTGTGGCTCAGAAGAAGAGTTGGAGAGCGGCGCTTCAAGAGGCCGATCGACTCAAGGCGAGCTGGGACCGCCTCGGCCCCATCATCGACGCCCGCGATCGCGACCTTTCCGGTCGATTCCAGGATGCCTACGCGAACCTGTCCCGCTTTCGCCATCAGCAGAAAGCGGACGACCGTCCCTCCAAAGAAGCCGCCTCTTAACTGGCTCTCGGACTCCCCGAGGGTTGCGGAGACTGTTCAAGCGGACGCCGAGTTGGTGGCGGGTTTGAACTTGCGCAGCCGTAGAGCATTCAAGACCACGGAGACCGAGCTCATGGCCATTGCGGCTGCGGCAACGACGGGAGATAGCAGTAGGCCGAAGAACGGATAGAGGGCGCCCGCGGCGAGTGGAATGCCCGTTGAGTTGTAGAAAAAAGCCCAGAACAAGTTCTGTTTGATGATGGAGAGCGTCTGGCGCGAAAGCTCAATCGCTTCCACCACGCCTTCCAGTCCCCTATTGACCAGGGTGATATCCGCCGCCTCCATGGCAATGTCAGTTCCCGAACCGATCGCGATGCCGACGTCCGCCTGCGCCAGGGCAGGCGCGTCGTTGATTCCGTCTCCCACCATGGCGACCACCGCTCCGCCCTTCTGGAGCCGTCTTACTTCCTCGGCCTTCCCATCCGGCAGGACTTCCGCCAGAATCCGATCAATTCCCACCTGACGGCCGATCGTCTCCGCTGTGCGACGACTGTCACCGCTGATCATGTAGATCTCTAAGCCCATTCGCTTGAGAGAAGCGACGGCCGCGGCCGAGCTTGCCCGGACCGAGTCCGCCACCCCCAAGATGCCCCCCAGCTCACCGTCCACGACCACGAACAGGGAGCTCTTCCCTTCTTCGGAGAGATGGTGCGCCGCTTTCTCCAGACGGCCGAGCGCCAGTCCTTCTTCCTTCATGAAGCGAAGGTTTCCCAATACAACGTTCTTGCCGCCGACCACCGCACGGATCCCGCGGCCGGGAAGCGCCTCGAAGGAATCCAACGAGAAGTGATCGATGCTCACTCCCCTCGCGTATCCCACGACCGCTCGCCCAACCGGATGCTCGGAACCTTCCTCCGCGGAGGCCGCCAACGCCAGGATCTGCCACGTCTCGAATCCCTCCGCGGCCAGAATGTCGGTCACCGTCAAGCGGCCCTCGGTGACCGTTCCAGTCTTGTCCAGGACTACGGTCGTCACCGCGTGGAGACGCTCGAGTGTCGCGGCGGACTTGATGAGAATACCCCGCTCCGCACCTCTGCCGGTCGCCACCACGATCGCGGTGGGCGTCGCAAGGCCAAGCGCACACGGGCAAGCAATGATGAGCACGGCGATCGAGTTCAGGAGCGCGAGGTTGAACGCTGGGGACGGCCCGAAAACGTACCAGACCGCGAAAGTAAGAAGGGCCAGCCCCACCAC
>JBOGJF010000127.1:0-6881 GCA_050747785.1 Vicinamibacteria bacterium | reverse complement strand
GTAAAGAGCACCGCCTCGCCTCCCGGAAGCACTTGCGGCCATCGGTGGGTCGCCTCGCCAGCAGCGTCGTCGAGCGTCGTCAGCGGCACCGGCTCTCCACCGGCGGCGGGAACGCGAAACAGAGGGCTGTTGGGGCTGGGGGTGAATATGATCCAGTCGTCGGGACCCCAGCTTGCTCCCCGGCTCCTCTCGACCTTGGAGAGCGTGAGAGGCGTGCCTCCACTAAGGGGTACTTTGCGCATCTCGCTCGACGTCACGTACCCAATCCACTGCCCGTCCGGTGAAAAGAAGGGGTGATAAGGCGGCGGGAGTCCCGATGCCACAACAGAGCCATCCAGCTGATCCAACGGGCGCACGCGGATCTCCCTGTCGTTCTCGCCGCCCACGGCGTAGGCAATCCGCCTGCCGTCCGGCGAGAGGACCGCACTCGATCCTAGCGATGTGTCGATGACCCCACCGGAGACCTCGAAGCTCAGGCGCAAGGGAGGCTCGGGCACCGGAGGTGGAGCCGGCCATAGTGCAAGCACCGCGACGATCAACCCCAGAACCGCGGCTCCCGCTACCACCCACGGGATTATGCTCCGCTCGGGCGGAGGGATCGCAACCGGCGCTACCGCCGCGGTCGTAACCCCTTCCGGCCGCTCCAGGAACTCCTGGATCGCGATGCGGGCATCTCCGATGGATTGCAGGCGTTGCTTGCGGTCCCGCGTCAGGCAACGCCTCAGAAGCTGGCGTACCGCGGGCGCCACATCACTCGGCAAGGCTGTGAGGTCGATGTCCGTCTTCAGAACCGAAGCCAGAACGTCCGACACCGTGTCCCCGCCGAACGCCGGTTTCCCTGAAAGCATCTCGTAGAGCACCACACCGAACGACCAGATGTCCGCCCGCCGATCCACTGCCTGGCCACGCGCCTGCTCCGGGCTCATGTAGGCGGCCGTTCCCATGATCACGCCCGCCGCCGTCGCCGCCGCACTGAGCGTCGGTGACTGGCTCAAATCCGGAGACGAACCCGAGCCCCTTTCTCCTTCGAGAGCCTTTGCTAGACCAAAATCCAAGACCTTCACCGTACCCTTCGGTGTGATCTTCACGTTCGCCGGCTTCAAGTCCCGGTGAATGAATCCGTGCTCGTGCGCTTCTTCCAACGCTTCGGCAATTTGCCGCGCGATGGTCAAAGCTTCCTCAAGTGGAATCCGACTTCGCTGGAGCCTCTCCTGAAGCGTCTCCCCTTCCACGAGCTCCATCACCAGAGCCCGCTTGCCGCCTGCTTCTTCGAGACCATGAATCGCCGCGATGTTGGGATGGTTCAAGGAAGCGAGCACTTGGGCTTCGCGGCTGAATCGCGCCATCCGGTCCGGGTCTTTCGAGAAAAGATCCGGCAACAGTTTCAGCGCGACGTCGCGATTCAGCTTGGTGTCGGTGGCACGGTAGACCTCGCCCATGCCTCCTTGGCCTATCTTGTCGGTGATCTTGTAGTGCGCGATGGACTGTTCGATCATGGATCTAGTTCTCTCTCCTAATCCGCTGTGCCAGCAAACGTACGACGCAACTCCTCGAACCAGTTGGTCACCATCGTAAGGTGGGAGTGTTCGGTCATGTCTTCCAGCTCTTCGCTCTGGAGCATCACGAACCGGCCGTCCGGATGGACGTCGTAATCCCCCGAGGATCCCAGATACACGAAGTTGCCTTCGAACAACTGCCGCGGCGTGTCGGCACGGAAAGTTCCTCCCGTTGCCTCAAGGGAAACTGCCATGAGGCCGCGTTCGGTCCGGTAGAATAGTTCGCGCCCATCGCGCGACCATCTAGGGTAAATACCTCCGCCGGTCGAGATCTGCCATTTGCCGGCGCGTTGAGGGAAAGGTCGCACGTAGACCTCGAAACTCCCGGACTCGTTCGACATGTAGGCGATCCAGCGGCCGTCCGGCGAAAATTCCGGCTCGGCTTCGGTGAAAGGTGTGCTCAGGAAAGCCTCAAGCTTCCTATCGCCTTGGAAGGGTAAGACCATGATGTCGTATGCGGTCTGCGGCCTCTGCTCGTGGAAAACCAGAAAGGCGCCATCCGGGGTCAGGGAGTTTCCCGATTTGAAGTTCGGGCTCTCGGTCAACCGCTCCGCCTCTCCGGAGCCATCGGCGCGAGTCCAATAGAGATCCACCGCGATACCAGCCCGATCGGAGCTGAAGCCGACGTACTCGCTATCAGGAGACCAAAACGGTCCGAAATCGGCGCCTTCGCCAAACGTGAGCCGGGTGGAGACTCCTCTCCGGAGGTCATAGATCCAGACATCCGAGCGAGGGCCACTGCCCGCATCGACCGCAAGCTGATTGCCGTCCGGAGAAAATCGCGGAGTATCAAACTCCAGTTGATCCTCGAACATGGACTTGGTATTACCCTCCCGATCCACCCAGACGAGCGAGTATCTGGGACCACCCACCGCTCCCGACAGATAGATGATCGTCCCGTCATCGGAAAAATCGAACTGGGCTCCTCCATCGGATTCGGTGTTCGAGGTGACGCCCTCGATGATGGGCGCCGGCGAGCTAGTCATTTCCAGGCCGCCGAGGTCGAAGGGAGCGGCGAACAAGGTTCCCTGCCTCGCGAACACCAGGTGACCGCTAGCCGCATAGCGAGCATACGAGCCGCCTTGGTAGAGAACCTTTCGCTCCCCGGTCGACAGCACCAGGACCTCGATGTTGGCGTTGTCGAACCCGCTGGAAACCGTGTGAGAGGTAAACAGCACTGCGTTTCCACCGGGAAGCACCTGCGGCCAACGGTGGGTCACTTCACTCTTCGCTTCGTCCAAGTGGGTTAGCTCTTCGGGAGTTCCCCCCGCCGCGCTCACCCCAAAAAGGCCGCTCGTCGGGCTGGAAGCGAACACAATGGTATCGTCCGACCCCCAGCTCCCTCCGCGACTGCGATTGACTTCACAAAGCGTCAGAGGCGCGCCACCGGTGACGGCGACCTTCTTCAAATGGGTAGGAGTCACGAAGGCGATCCATCTCCCGTCAGGCGAGAAGAAGGGATTGTAGGCTCCCTCGGTTCCCGCCAAAGCCGTGCCTTCCAGCTGATCGAGAGAGCGGACATAGAGCAGCTGTTCCGCAACAGCGCCTACGACGTAGGCTAGGCGTTGGCCATCGGGCGACATGACCGCACCGGCCCCCAACTCCGTGGAGAGATTCCCGGGCGAGACCTTTACCTCCACGCGCATCGGGAACGGAGCTTCCTGACGAAACATCCACGGCGTCGCCGCGAGTGTTGCGGCCAGGATTCCCGCCACGGCCCACGGCAGCACGCGGCGCCAGAGCGGCGTCGTGGCAGTGACCGGCCGCGGTGCCGGTTCCACCGCCGCCGTGACGTCGGGATTCTCCAAGCACTCCTGGATCGTGATGCGCGCGTCGCCAATCGATTGAAGACGTTGCTTACGATCTCGCGTGAGACACCGACGCAATAGCTGTCGAATAGCAGTCGGCACATCGCTCGGCAAGGACTTCAAGTCGATATCGGTCTTCAGAACGGATGCCAAGACGTCGGAAACGGTATCTCCACCGAACGCCGATTTCCCGGACAGCATCTCGTAGAGCACTACACCGAATGACCAGATGTCCGCGCGCCGATCCACCGCCTGTCCTCTTGCTTGCTCCGGGCTCATGTAGGCGGCGGTGCCCATGATGACCCCCGCCGCCGTCGCCGCCGCGCTCAATGTCGGCGACTGACTCAGATCCGGTGATGATCCGCGGCCCGCCTCACCTTCCAAGGCCTTCGCCAAACCAAAGTCCAACACCTTCACCGTGCCCTTCGGTGTGATCTTGACGTTCGCGGGCTTCAAGTCTCGGTGAATGAATCCGTGCTCGTGCGCTTCTTCCAGCGCTTCAGCAATTTGCTTCGCAACCGTCAGCGCTTCTTCCAGCGGCATCGGACCGCGCTGGAGTCTTTCCTGAAGCGTCTCCCCTTCCACCAGCTCCATCACCAGCGCCCGCTTACCGCCGGCTTCTTCAAGCCCGTGAATCGCCGCGATGTTGGGATGGTTCAAGGAAGCGAGAACCTGCGCTTCGCGGCTGAAGCGCGCCATGCGATCCGGGTCCTTGGAGAAAAGGTCCGGCAGGAGTTTCAACGCAACGTCGCGGTTCAGCTTGGTGTCGGTGGCACGGTAGACCTCTCCCATGCCTCCCTGCCCTATCTTGTCGGTGATGCGGTAATGGGCGATGGATTGTTCGATCATCGAGTCATTTCTTGGTGGTCGAGAAGGTGCGGTCGAGCTCGTCGAACCAATGAGTCACCAATGTGACATGAGGATGGTCTCTCTGCCCGGAATCCTGAGGGGCGGGGAACATCACGAACCGCCGGCCATCGGGCGCCACGTCATAGTCGGCAAAGCTGTTTCCGGCAAGACCCACGCCTCCAATTCCCCCGAGAAAAGCCCCTTCGAAGAGCGGTCGCGGTTTTCCAGCTCGAAACGTATCGCCCCCAGTTTCCACCGAGGCCACCATCAGGCCCTCGTCGGTCCGGTAAAAGAGCTGACTTCCGTCGCGCGACCAGCGCGGAAACCCGCCACCTCCGTCCGAGACCTGCCACTTGCCGCCCCCCGGTGGGAAGGGCCTTACGTAGACCTCCGAACGTCCCGACTCGCTCGAAGCGTAAGCCATCCAGCGGCCGTTCGGCGAGAAGTCCGAATTGGCCTCGCGGAAGGGTGTGCTCAGGAAGACCTCCGGTTTGTGATCCCCTTCTAACGGGACGACCCACAGGTCGAAGGCGTTGTCGGATTTGATGTAGGTGATGAACCGTCCGTCGCGTGACCAAGACGTCGCCCACTCCGAGGTTTGGCTCTCGGTCAACCGCTCCAACTCTCCCGATCCGTCGGCACGCTTGCGATAGAGGTTGTCGGCCCCATTGATGTCCGAGCTGAACGCCAGGTACTCACCATCGGGAGACCATATCTGCTCGGTGTCGCTCGCCTCATCGAACGTCAGACGGGTCGAGACCCCTCGCTCGAGATCGTAGACCCAGATGTCCCAGTTCCCGTCACGCAGGACCGTCAAAGACAGCCGCGTGCCATCGGGAGACAACCGCGGGTTGCCGTAGCTTCCGCGTTCCTCCAAGAGCGGCGCCGTTTCGCCGTTCGCATCGACCCATACGACGGGATATTCGGGCAGGGTGGCGTCGCCCGCGACATAGGCAAGCCTTCCCGTGTTGGAAAACGCGAACTGAGCTCCTCCGTGGGCCACGTCCCAAGAAACCTGCTGCACGACGGGGGCGGGTGAACCCGTGACCTCGAGCTTATCCAGATCGAAAGGGACCGCGAAGAGCGTGGCCTGGTTCACGTACACCAAGTGGCCGGAGGGAACGTAGCGGCCGTAGGATCCACCACGGCGGAGAACTTTGCGCTCTCCGGTCGCGAGAACGAAGACCTCGATCGTGGCGTTGTCGAAACCGCCCGCCTGCTGCGTGTGGGAGGTGAACAAGACGGCCTTGCCTCCGGGAAGCACCTGAGGCCAACGGTGGGTGGCCTCGCCGGTGGCCTCATCGAGCGTGGTTAGTGGTTCCGGTTCGCCTCCCGCGGCCGAAACCCGATAGAGACCGCTATTGGGGCTGGGCGCGAAAACGATCGTGTCATCCTCGCCCCAACTGGCACCTCGGCTCCGGTCGACCGCACAGAGCGTCATGGGGGTTCCCCCGCTCAGGGGCACCTTTTGCATGGCACTCGATGTGACGAACCCGATCCACTGGCCGTCGGGTGAGAAAAAGGGCTGGTAGGGCGGAGGCGCGGTCGTCGCTAAGGTCGCTCCGTCCAGCTGATTCAGGGAGCGGATGCGGACCTCCCTCTCGTTATCGTCGCCCACGATGTAAACAAGGCGCGCACCGTCCGGCGAAAAGACCACACTCGATCCCAGCCCCGTCCAAATCGGTTTATCGGCAACCTCCATGCTGACAAGCAAGGGAGGCTCGGGCGCGGGACCGGGGAGCATCGCCATGACTCCGGCTGCGAGGGCTGCAAGAGCGAAGAGCGCCCAGGGAAGTGCCTCTTGCCAGACGGGCTTGGCCGGTCCGGCCGCGACCGCCGCAATCGCGGTGGTCTCGGCCCCCGGATTCGTCAGATACTGCTCGATGGCGATGCGCGCGTCGCCCATCGACTGAAGGCGCTGCCGCACGTTTTTCTCGAAGCAACGGCGCAGCAGTCTCTGTATAGAAGCCGGCGTGTCCTTGGGGAGCGACTCCCAATCGGGCTGCCTTTCCAGCACCTTGGCCAGAACGTCGGAAACCGTCTCGCCGGTGTAAACCGATTTCCCCGTGAGCATCTCGTAGAGCACGACACCGAAAGACCAGATGTCGGCGCGCCGATCGACCTTCTGGCCCCGAGCCTGCTCGGGGCTCATGTAGGCCGCGGTCCCGAGGATCACTCCCGCCGCCGTCGCCGCCGCGCTCAACGTCGGTGACTGGCTCAGATCGGGTGACGAGCCCGAGGTCGCTTCGCCTTCCAGAGCCTTCGCCAAGCCGAAGTCCAGCACCTTCACCGTGCCGTTCGGAGTGATCTTGACGTTCGCCGGTTTCAGATCTCGATGAATGAACCCGTGCTCGTGTGCTTCCTCCAACGCTTCGGCGATTTGCTTGGCGATCTTGAGCGCTTCGTCCAGTGGGATCGCGCCTCGCTTCAACCTCTCGGCAAGCGTTTCACCTTCGACAAGCTCCATGACCAGAGCGCGCTTACCACCGGATTCTTCGAGACCATGGATCGCGGCAATGTTGGGATGATTGAGCGAGGCGAGGACCTGCGCCTCGCGGCTAAAGCGGGCCATGCGATCCGGATCCTTCGCAAAGAGCTCGGGAAGGACCTTCAACGCGACGTCGCGGTTGAGCTTGGTGTCGGTGGCACGGTAGACCTCGCCCATGCC
>JBOGJF010000126.1:0-3425 GCA_050747785.1 Vicinamibacteria bacterium | reverse complement strand
CCAACAACGCCGCGACGCGACGGCTCTACACGAGAATCGAACATGCTTTGGCTCGTGCAGCCTAAATTTTTGTCGGATCAAGGTTAGGTAGTATATGCTTCACTTTCGCGGAACGAAGGGGGGTTCGGGTGCCCAAAGGCTTCTCGGCAAAAGTATGCCTAGCGGCGGTCTTCGTGTCTGGACTGTGCGGCCTGTGCGTGGTGTCCGGCCACACGGCGCACGCCCAGGAACAACCGACGCCCATTCCCGATGCTCCCCCCCGCGCCGAAGGCGAGGGCCCCTTCGATCGATTGATCCTGCGCGGCGCGATCGTGATCGATGGCACGGGTGCTCCACCCATCGGACCGGTGGACATCGTGGTGGAGGGGAACCGCATCGCGGAGATGAGGAGCGTGGGCTACCCAGGCGTTCCCATCGATCCTGAGCGAAGGCCGACCAAGGGACCGGGCGACAGAGAGCTCAATGTCGAGGGTATGTACGTGCTGCCGGGATTGGTGGACATGCACGGGCACATCGGTGGGGCGAGCCAAGGCACACCGGCGGAGTATGTGTTCAAGCTCTGGATGGGCCACGGTATCACCACGATCCGAGACCCGGGGAGTGGCAACGGGCTCGAGTGGAATCTGCAGCACAAGAAGAAGAGCGCCAGGAACGAGATTACCGCTCCCCGCATCGAGGCCTACGTTCGGTTCGGGCAGGGTCGTTTGCAGCCCATCGTTTCGCCGGACGAAGCCAGGGAATGGGTCACTCTGGTGGCCGACCAGGGGGCCGACGGTTTGAAATTGACGTCTCTTCGCCCCGACATCATGGCTGCCGCGATCGACGAGGCAAAACAGAGAGGCCTGCGCGCGTCCAGCCATCACGCGCAGATGGGAGTCGCGTGGATGAACGCGCTGGACTCGGCCCGCCTCGGCCTGACCACGTTGGAGCATTGGTACGGCTTGCCCGAGGCGCTCCTGGTCGACCGCACCGTGCAGGACTTTCCGGCCGACTACAACTATAACGACGAGCAGCAGCGATTCGGGGAAGCGGGTCGTTTATGGAAACAGGCGGCTCCACCCGGAAGCGAACGCTGGAACACGGTGATGAACGAGCTCATCGAGCTCGACCTCACGCTGGTTCCGACGTTCACCATCTACGAAGCCAGTCGGGATCTCATGCGGGCGCGCCGCGCGGAATGGCACGACGAATACACGCTGCCGTCATTGTGGCGTTTCTTTCAACCGAGCCGGCGCGCCCATGGCTCCTACTGGTTCTACTGGACGACCACCGACGAAGTGGAATGGAGGAACAACTACCGGCTGTGGATGACGTTCGTGAACGAGTACAAGAATCGGGGCGGGCGGGTGGCGGCGGGCTCCGATGCAGGCTTCATCTACAAGCTCTACGGGTTCGACTACGTTCGGGAGCTGGAGCTTTTGCAAGAGGCCGGGTTCCATCCCTTGGAAGTCATTCGAGCCGCCACGTTGAAGGGTGCCGAGGCACTCGGAATGGCGGATGAGATTGGCACGGTCGAAGTCGGCAAGCTGGCGGATCTTGCAGTCGTCGAGAAGAACCCTCTCGAGAACCTGAAGGTCCTCTATGGAACCGGGGCGCTCATGCTCGATGAGAACGATGAACCGGTGCGGGTCGGTGCGGTCAAGTACACGATCAAGGACGGGATCGTTTATGACGCGCCGGCATTACTATCCGACGTGAGGCGACTCGTCGCAGAGGCGAAGCGTAGCGGCGAGAGAAAAGAGGTCCCACCCTCGGGCTCGACCAACTGACTCCGTTGGCTCGACGCCAAATTGCGTGGTTGCTTTGATCGGACCTAGCCAGGCGGACACACATTTGCTGTTGGCCGCCAAATTAGGTGTTGCCTTGACTGAAGCTAGTCAGGCGGATCCGCAGTCCTGTTGGCCGTCAAATTAGGTGGTTGCTTTGAGGGGAGCTCGCCAGACAGCGGTGGGGCCCTACGGCACTAAGACAGTTACTGCCGCGTCATGAGCTCGACGTAAAGCTCGTAGAAGCGCTCCAAATTCAGATCGAACTGGACCGATGCCTTGGCGACTCCCAGGGGCTGATGCTCCTGAGGGTCCCAGGCCAGTGTGTTTCCGTAATCGATGCCGTGATCGGTCTCGACGTCCAAGTACATTTCGCGTTGTTCGGTAATGATCGAGGGCTCCAATACGCTCGCCACGCTCACTTCGTCCCACATGAAAATGTAGGGCTCCCAGTCGGCAGGGAAGCCGGGCGGCTGACGCACGTGAAAGCGCTCGATGTATCGGGCCACCGGGTGGGGCGACTCCGCTATTCGCGCCACCAGCTCCTCGCTGTGCCGCGTCTTGACCGCGATATCCACGGGCGTCACGGTGAGTCGTTTCCACGGGGCGCGCAGAACCTTGTGCGCGGCCTCAGGGTCCCACCACCAGTTGAACTCCCGCCGGTATCGAGCCCGTTCGATACCTCCTCCCATCACCACCAGCTCCTTTGCCTTCTGGGGCAGCGAGGGGTCCAGCATCAGGGCGAGCGCGATGTTCGTGAGCGGACCTCCGCTCCAGATGACGACCTCGCCAGGGTGGGCGTTGACCGCTTCCACGATGAAACGAGCCGCGTCGCCCGCGGCCGGCTCCGTCGTCGGTTCGCCCTCGGGTAGCGGGACGCGCTCGTAAGGCTCCGGCATTCCGTCGTTCCAGGCCCCTTTGTAACGATGTTCCCCATAGAGCTCTTCCCATCGCTCCGTTTCTTCCTTGCTGTTCAAAAGGGGGAAGACGGCGCCGCGGTACACCGGGATCTCGGTACGGCCGGCGATCTCGAGCGCACGGAGCGTGTGGAGAGTCTCCTGGTCCATCCAGAGGTCACCGCTCACGATGGTGATGCCCAACACCTCTGCCTTGGGCGACTGGACGAACATCAGGATGGATTGCATATCCGTGCTGCACGGTCCGCGCGCGTCCTGATCGACGATGACCTTGATCTTTTCGATCGCTTCCTGGGTAGCATGCGATGGCGGAACGCCAGAGGCGACGACTCCGAGCACGCACAGCACGGGGGGAATGATCGCTCGCACATGGTAAGACATCACGGTCTTCCTCCGGTGGTTTTTCGAGACAGGAGCAGGCTCCTTATCTCCTCGGGCAAGAAGCGTGGCGAGAGATAGACGACGTCGCCTCCGATCATCGTCATCAGGGCCTCGGCCTCCGCGATCTCCCTCTCCGGCACTTCGAAGAGATCGTGAGAAAGCACGACCAGATCGGCCAGCTTACCGACCCGGATAGATCCCTTGACGTCATCCTCGAACGAGGCGTAGGCCGCGTCCAGCGTGTAGCCGGAAATCGCCTCTTCGAGAGCAAGCCGCTCGGCGGGTATCCAGCCCCCTTCCGGCTTGCCATCGAGGTCCTCGCGTGTCACCGCGGTATAAATTCCGACGAGCGGATCGATGG
>JBOGJF010000125.1:0-2017 GCA_050747785.1 Vicinamibacteria bacterium | reverse complement strand
CCGTACCAGGTAGCGCGCCGTGCTGACCGTGACGTCCTGCCAATCCGATGTGACGTCGAAGACGGTGAAGGAGGCTTCGGCTTCGAAGCCTCGGCCGAAGTTGATCGGTTGGTTGTAGTTCACGCCGCCGGAGGTGACCTGAAGGAGGTACGGGGTTTCACCTTCGACCTCGATGTTCTCGAGCGTGAATGTCCCAGAGACCGACTCCACGGTTTGCATGGGCTCCATGCCGGAGCTCAAACGCAAGAGCGTGACCTTCTCCGCCTGCCCGGGTCCCCCGGTGGTGGCGTTGTCGATGGTTCCCCGCACCACGCCTCCCCGAGGCTGCCCGGTCGCGTCGTGCGCCAGACCGGACGCCAGAACCAGGACGAGAGCCGTCAGGCAGGCATGGCTACGCCACATGAAGTGCAATACCGCGCCTCCTTGGGGAGCTCGGTGCCACATTCTGGACAGCTCGCCGGGGCCGCAATCCGCTCACCGCACTGAAAGCAGAACCTGGCACCAGCCGGGTTGACCTGCCCGCAGGAAGCGCAAGTTGGTTCGTCCGGCGGAGTGACGTCCGCGGAGGATTCAGCCGGTGTTTCCCGCTGCGCCTGCTGCGCCTGCTGCGCCTGCTGCGGAAGCTCGGCGGGAACCACGTGCTCGGGAACCTCGTCGAGCTGCGCGATGATGGCGGCGGCCTGAGAGACGAGATCCGAACGCACCTTTTGGTAATCGGCATCGGACAATTTTCCGGCCCGGTGCTCGAAGTCGAGGTCTTTGATCGCGTCGTACAGGCGCTCTTTTTGCTCGGTGAGGTCTTTCCGCTTCCGGGCATCGGCCGTGGGAGTCATGCTGACCTCTCCGTATCGAGCGAACACCGGGAAGAGGATGAACAGCACGACGCCGGCTGCCAGCGCGGCTAGAAAGAGCAACGTCAAGTCTCGAAATCCCGAAGCTCGCGCTCGATGCGAGCCTGTTGCTCGACGCTCATCGCGTCGGCTTCCGCGCGTTCCCGGTCCGATACACTCGCCTCGCCCTCAACCGTCTGCCGTCTCCAAGAGCCGAGAACCCTCTTCGCAATCCAGGCGCCCGCAACCAAGACGACGAAGGGCATGATCCAGGCCGAGAGGTGAAAACCGGAGGTCGGCGGTGCGGAGAGGACGGTGAGGCCGAGACGGTCCACGAAACTGGCCAGAATCATCTCCTTGGTCTCGCCGGCCGTTAGCTTCTCTCGTATCTCCGCGCGCATGGGCGTGGCGGAGTGGCAGCCCTGCATGTCGCAAATCGAGAGCATCTTGTTGCAGCCGCACTGACAAACCAGGGCATCCGAAATCTCCCGGAACTGGGTTTCGAGGAGCGTCTCTTGCTGAATCGAGTGGGCCGGCGAGATGAGAAGCGGCGCCAGCACGAAGGTCAGAAGAAGCGATCGGCCAAGCATCAGAACGGTTTGGTTTAGGCGACCTCGTGCCGGCGCGCCTTCTCCTCGCCTATCGAAGTTTCCGCTTCCCGCTTGCGAACCAGCTTCAGCTCACGTTTGTTGGGAACCATGACGACAATCGTCCCCAAGAACATGACGATGCCGCCGATCCAGACCCACCGCACCAGCGGGTTGAGATAGACCTGAACGGTCGCCTTGTTCTCGTCGGTCATGCCGCTGAAGACGAGGTAGAGGTCCTCACGAAACGTGGAGTAGCGACGTACTTCGGACGTGGGCTGCTCGCTGGCACGGTAGAAATGCTTCTGGGGGTCGAACTCTCCCAGCACCTCACCGCTCTTGCTGACTTCCAGGACGGTCGCCGCCCAATCGTAGTTGGGCGTCCTCCCGTCGTCGATCCGGACGAGCTTCACCGAGTAGTCCCCTATGGCAAGCGATTCTCCCGGAAGGAGGTCCGCCTGCCGATCGATATTGAATGCCGAGCCGGCGATGCCGACGAAGATCAACACCATACCCAAATGAACGATGTAACCGCCGTAACGGCGGGTGTTCACCAGCGTAAGATCGACCATGCCCGATAGGTAGCTCCCGCCGCGGTGG
>JBOGJF010000124.1:0-3967 GCA_050747785.1 Vicinamibacteria bacterium | reverse complement strand
GTTTTATCCTGCTCCCCTGAAAGTTGAAGCCACCAACAAGCCGTGCTGAGGTGGCCAGCAGAAAGGGATCTGTCCGACTGCGAAGGCTCCCGCAATGAACCCGCTTGGATCGATGCTAGCGCGCCCAGGCGTACGCCTCCACGCGAGGATCGGCCCCGGCGCTGTACACACCGGCCCGTGCGTCGAACAGTATCGCCGC
Source organism: Vicinamibacteria bacterium (assembly GCA_050747785.1). Taxonomy (GTDB): domain Bacteria; phylum Acidobacteriota; class Vicinamibacteria; order Marinacidobacterales; family DATDRI01; genus CBDANW01. The sequence continues at coordinate 3,768 of JBOGJF010000124.1, read as the reverse complement.
GTTGGCGCCTTTCGACCAAGGGCTGCTGATCGAGAGCTGGTGCCCCTTGGCGCGCAGGGCCTCGATGACCTCCTCGGAGACGCGCGACTCCACGGACATCTCGCCCGGTGCCATCTGGTGCGGGAAGACCGACGAAGGGAAGCTGGCGGTGGCCCAGCGCGGCGCCTCGATGGCCTGCTGGACGTTCATGCCGAACTCGACGATGTTCAGCAAAGTTTGGATCGTTCGCATGACTTGGTCGTCGCCGCCCGGGCTGCCGGTGACCAGGAAGGGCTCGCCGTCCTTCATCACGAGCGTGCCCTGAAGCGTGCTGCGCGGTCGTTTCCCCGGCGCCAGGGATTTCGGCTCGCCTTCCACGAGCGAGTAATAGTCACCGCGGCAGTTGAAGATGAAGCCGAGCTCGCCCATGACCACGCCGGTGCCGAAGCCGCTGTGCAAGCTGGGGGTCAGGGTCACCATGTTGTGCTCGGCATCTGCGACCGCGATGTAGCTGGTGTCGCCGCTCGTCTCCCCGCCGCCGACCTGGGGCTGGCGGGGCAGCCAGCCTCCCGCTTTCGACAGGAACTTCCAGGGATCCCCAGGGCGGAACTCGAAGGAAGCCTGGTCGGGGTCGATGAGCTGGCGCCGTTGCGCTGCGTACTCCTTCGAGAGCAGAGCCTCGTAGGGGATGTCGACGAATTCGGTGTCGCCGAGAAACTCGCGATCGGCGAAGGCCAGCTTGGTCGCCTCGATGCTGGCGTGGATGTAGTCGGCACTGTTGTGCCCCATCGCTTTGAGGTCGTAGCCCTCGAGGATGTTGAGAGCAAACAGCTCGGCCGGCCCCTGGTTCGAGGAGCGGTTCTTGTAGATCTGGTAGCCGCGGTAGTCGATCGAGATCGGCTCTTCGATGCGGGCCTTGTAGTCGGCAAAATCCTCGTAGCGGAATAGGCCGCCGTTCTCCTCAGAGAAACGCGCCATCTCGCGCGCGATGTCGCCGGTGTAGAAACGGTCGCGCGCCGCCCGCAGTGCCGCACGGCGTCCCTGGCCGCTGGCCTCCCGCTCGGCCTCGACGAGCCGCTTTAAGGTGCGAGCGGCGTCGGGGTTGCGGAAGATCTCACCCGGCTGTGGGGCCTTGCCGTCCGGGTAGTAGACCTTGACGCTCGTCGGGTATTTGCGGAGCTTACGGGACCCGGCTATCGAGCGGGCGAAGGACTCGCCAATCGGGAAGCCTTGCTCGGCTACCTTGATCGCTGGCTGCAGCACCGTCTCGAAAGACATCGTTCCCCATCGATCGAGCAGCGTGTACCAGGCGTCGACCATGCCGGGAACGGTGCCCGACAGAAGCCCGTCGCTGCGCGGGATCTCGCCGTTGTTGTTCTGCCGGTACCAGTCGATCGTCGCCAAACGCGGCGCCGTGCCCTCGGCGTCGACGGAAACGACGCTGCGCGTGCGCGCCTCGTACACCAAGATGACGGCATCGCTGCCGATGCCGTTGGAATCGGCGTCGACGAGAGCGAGGACCGCCTGCCCGGCCACGATGGCGTCGAAGGCGTTGCCGCCCGCCTCGAGAATCTCAACCGCGGCGCGGGTCGAGAATTGGCTCATCGAGGAGACCGCGTACTCGGTGCCGCGGATTACGGGCCGCATCGTTCTTGGGGACGCGCCTTCGTCGCCGGCTACTCCGGCAGGCTCCTGGGCCTTGGCGTCAGGCCCGGCGCCGGCAAACGCCAACATCAAGCAACTCAGCATGCACGCAGGTTTGTTCATAGAGACCTCGCCTGTTTAAGAAAGGGATAGAGCGATAGGGATGGAGCGTAGGAGCGATAAGGATTGTGACCGAGGATGCCCCTCCGGATACGGGTGCCTCGTTAACTCCCGGTGGCCGCGTTTCCGCCTCCTTTGGGGAGGCAAGCATAACATCGTTCGAGTCGAAGGATAGGGACAATCTCATCGCTTCAGATGAGCGCCGTCCCGAGGGGAGAGTCCGCAACCGGGTGCGATGCCGCCTCGGTCTCGAGACTCTCGGAGCTCTCGTCGCCGGCGTAAGCGGCCACCTCCTGGAGTGTGTCGTCCAGGGCTTCTAGAACCTGGTCCACGACGGCTCGCGGGATGTTGAGGGCCGGCTCGATGCGAAGGGTCTTGGCGTTGAGCAGCGTTCCGGCGACGAGAACCTGTCGCCGGAAGAGACCGGCCGCCACCTGATACCCAAGCTCCTGGCTTTCGAGCTCCAGCCCGATGAGCAGCCCCTTGCCGCGGACATCTTGCACGATGTCGCGGTGATCTTTCTGAAGGTTTCGAAGCTCGGCGAGCAGGTACTCACCGGTGAGCGTGGCCTGCTCGGGAAGATTCTCTTCGATAGTCACGTTGACCGCGGCGATGCCGGCGGCGCAGGCCAAGGGGTTCCCGCCGAAGGTCGAGGAATGAATGAACGGGTTGGGCTCGAGGACTTTCCATATCTCGGGCGTCGACATGAAGGCGGAAAGTGGCATGACGCCGCCACCGAGCGCCTTACCCAGGCAAAGGATGTCGGGAGCGACGTCCCAGTGCTCGACGGCGAACATCTTTCCCGTCCGCCCCAAACAGGTCTGGACTTCGTCGGCGATGAGCAGCACGCGATACTTGTCGCATATTCGGTGGAGCCGCGGCCAGTAATCATCCGGGGGGACGATGGCGCCGGCCTCACCTTGGATGGGCTCGACGATGACCGCGGCGATCTCGTGACCCACCGTCTGGGCACGCCGTAATTCCTCCTCCACCGCCGCGGCATCACCGAACGGAACGAAGTAGACGTCCTCGAGAAGGGGCTCGAACCCCTTACGGTACTCCGCCTTGCCCATCAGGGAGAGAGCCCCGTAGCTCTTTCCATGAAAGCCTCGGATGGTGGCGATGAATCCGGGCTTTCCGGTGTAAAGGCGCGCCAGCTTCATCGCTCCTTCCACGGCATCGGCGCCGTTGTTGATGAAGAAGGCGTACTGGATGTCGCCCGGAGCGAGCTCTCCCAAGAGCTCTGCCAGGGCGCCGCGAAGTGGATCCAGAAGCTCCTGGCTGCTGAGCGCCATGCGGCCCAACTGGTCTTGAACGGCCTTGACGATCTTCGGGTGCTGGATGCCGGCGCTATAGATTCCAAAACCGCCGAGGCAATCGATGTACTGGCGTCCGAAGATGTCTTGGAAATGGCGTCCTCGGCCGGTCCATTCCACGGCCGCGTACTCCTCGGCCTCGGTCACCGATTTCCGGTAGTCGAGGAAGCCCTTGTTATAGTATGAGTTGTAGTTTTCTATCGTCCGGCGGGCGATGTCGGCCTTCATCGAAGGGTGTAGGTCCCCGGCTCCAATCACGTCCAACCAATATTGGGACTGTTTGAGAATTTCTTCGCGCTTCATGGAAGTTCACCTGAAGATGGAAGTCCTGGCCTATGAGTCGGTTGAGCCAGGGGCCGCCCGAGCGGCGTCCTTAGAAAAAAACAAGACGAGAGCGGCGAAGAACCGTTAGGTATCGGCGAGCTGGCTCGATATGGACCAGACGTGGAGCCGCGAACGCGTCGTCCGGCCGTGAAGAACGGAGGCCGACACACCCAAGGTGTTGAATTTAAATGGGTTCGAGCAGCGTGTCATAAGCTCTTCCAATCGGGATATACCAGGGTAGACGAGCCCCAGCCAGGCTGTCAAGCGGACGTTTTTTGTGCGAGAGGGGCGACGCGGCGCCTTCCGGGCATCAAACGAATCGTGCGGCGACCTGCTTGCGCTCGAGATCCAACTCGAAGAACTCTCTCGGCGCGAAGGAGAAAGC
>JBOGJF010000123.1:0-5909 GCA_050747785.1 Vicinamibacteria bacterium | reverse complement strand
GCCGTTGGCCTCTTCCGAGGAAGAACCGGAGTCCGACTGGCCGAGCGTCTTTGCCGACTGCCGTTCGCGCTTCGACGCGGCAAACGCGCTCCGGGACCAGAAACAGGATTTGATCGTGAACGGGCTTCCCATCGGCACGGATCTGGAGCGCATCCCTTGTTCGGTCATCATGAGCCGCGAGTTCATGCCGGGGTGGATTCTATACTCTTTCGATTGCGAACGGCTCGAGGAAGAGGTACGCCAGCAGGAAGCGGAGATGCGTGCCATTCAGGACGAGTGCTACAACGAGGCCCGCATCCGCAGCGTTCCCCCTGGTGAAGCGCGATTAGACTAGCGGAGCCGATTCCGACGTGTCATCTCCGAGCCCGAGGACGGGTTTTGGGGCGGCCGCATCTACCGAGCAAAGGATCCTGAGGGCCATCACTGGGAGTTCTCGGAGCGTGGCAGGGACCTTGCCGCTCACCTCTGGAAGTTGCCCCCGGGCGTCGTGAGACAGGGCCAGTAACGTCCGACCGTCACCTCGCAAGCCCTACCACCAGATCCATGACGTTCGTGCCGGTGGGTCCGCTGCGGAGCAAATCTCCCAACGCGTCGAAGAGCGTGTAGGAATCGTTGTCGCGGAGACTCGCCGCGGGATCGAGTCCCTTCTTCTCGGCGCGAGCGTACGTCGTGCCGTCGGCGAAGGCGCCGGCGGCGTCGGTCGGGCCGTCGGTGCCGTCGGTGCCGGCCGCGAGAACGAGCACGTTCTCCCTTCCTTCGATCTCCCGCGCGGCCACGAGCGCGAACTCCTGATTGCGACCGCCCTTCCCCTGGCCGCGGACCGAGAGCGTCGTCTCGCCGCCCGCCAGAAGCGCCACCGGTCCCAGGCCCGTAAGCCCAACAAGGCGCGAAGCAAAGGCGCGCGCTCGATCGTGGGTATCACCCACCATGTCATAGGCGAAGATCTCGGGTCGATAGCCGAGCCGCTCCGACGCTTTCGATGCCGCGTCCAATGAGTGACGGTTCGACGCAAGAATCAGCCAGCGCATTCCTTCGAAAACGGGCTGTCCTGGTTTGGGCGTCTCCGGAATATTTCCTTCGGCGCCCGCGGTGAGTCGTTGTCGCACCGCAGTCGGAACTTGGTCCGTCAGTCTGTATCGACGCAGGATCTGAAGACAGTCGGCATAGGTCGTCGGATCGGGAGCCGTGGGTCCGGATCCGATGGACGTCAGGTCGTCACCCACGACGTCGGACACGATGAGCGTCATCGCCGGCGCGGGATGAATGTGCTCGGCCAGACATCCTCCCTTCACTGCCGAGAGATGCTTCCGGAGAGCGTTCATCTCCTGAATCGTCGCGCCGGAAGCAAGGAGCAGCCGCGTCGTGGCGATCTTGTCCTCGAGGGTAAGACCTGGCGCCGGCGCCACCAAGAGCGCGGACGCGCCGCCCGTAAGCAGGAAGAAGACGCGATCATCCGGCCGCGTATCGGCGAGATCGCGCAGAAGGCGCGCGGTTCCCTCGAGACCACCGCGATCCGGCAGCGGGTGCCCGCCCTCTTCGATGGCAATGCGCTTCAGGGGAAGCCCGTGCCCGTGCTTGACCACGATCCTGCCGCGGGCGATGCGATCGCCGAGCAAGTCCTCGACCGCGACAGCCAAAGAAGCCGCGGCCTTGCCCGCACCCACGACCAAGACGCGCCCACCCGATCCGGCCGGAGGTAGGACCCACGAGACCGCGCGCTCGGCGTCGCGATAGGACCAACGATCTTTTTCTATCGAGGAACGTTCCAGGAGCAAGCGGTGGGGATCGGCGGCGGCGAGGCCGGCACGAAAGATGGCCTCGGCGTCTGCGCGGAGATTCGGCAAGCTCATAACCGAAGCGCGTAGTAAGCCGCTCCGAGAAGAGGCACACGAAGGTTCAGCCCCACCGAGACCGAAATCCCCCGCACCAGGTCGGAGAATCGACCCTTTTCGGTGAACCCATTCATGAAGTGTCCCTCCTTCAGCGCGGGCAGGATCTTGGGCGCGATGCCTCCTCCCACGTAGACGCCTCCCACCGCGAGACACCGGAGGGCGAGATTCCCGGCTTCCGCCCCGTAGATCGAAGCGAAGAGCTCTAACGTCCGTACGCTCAAGGGGTCCTTCTGCTCGAGGCCGGCCTGGGTGACGACGGCGCTGGGATCGTCCGCCGATTCGATTCTTTCCTTCATGCCGGCACGCTCCGGGGCGTGGCCGGTATCGCGAAGAAAGGAATAGATGCTGAAGAATCCGGGACCGGAGAGCACGCGCTCGTAGCTCACGTGACCACCGTACTTCCTGCGTAGATACTGAAAGAGCTCGATCTCTTCGTCGGTTCTCGGCGCGAAATCCGCGTGACCGCCTTCGGTAGCCATTACCCGGTGCTGGTCGCCGTCCCAGTAAAGGATCGCCTCTCCGAGCCCGGTTCCGGCAGCGATCACCGCACGGTTCCCTTTGCGCGCGGGCTCGACACCCTTGTTCAGAACGAAGAGATCGTCTTCCTCCAGGGTGAGCATGCCGTAGGCCGCCGCCTCCAGATCGTTGAGCAGCTTCACCCGCGTCACGCCGGTCGAACGCCTCAGCGCGCTCTCGTCGAGCTCCCAGGGTAGGTTGGTGATCTTGCTCCGGCCCTCGATCACCGCGCCGGCGACACCCAGGCAGAGCGCACGAGGTCGAGGGCTGCCTCCTTCCTTCAGGAACGCAACGAGAATCTCGTCCAGAGAATCGTGCTCCTGGCTGGAAAAGATCTCCTCCCGCACCTCGTGCACACCCTCGGGCGATTTCTCGTAGAGACTCAGGACGGTCTTGGTGCCACCGACGTCGCCGGCGAGAATCGTCGCCTTCGGGTTCACGTCAGACGGAGCTCCCCACGTTCAGCGCGCTGTGGCGTATCCGGTCCATGGCCGCCGCCACCCCTTCCGGAGCATTGAAGATCGCCGAACCGGCAACGAGCACGCGCGCGCCGCCGCGCACGACCTGGGGGGCCGTCGTGGCATCGATGCCGCCGTCGACTTCGAGCTCACATTCCGGATGAACGCGATCGATCATCCCCCGCACCCGACTTATCTTGGGTAGCATGCCGGCGATGAACTTTTGCCCGCCGAATCCCGGGTTGACCGTCATCACCAGCACCCGATCGACGTCCGGCAAGATCTCCTCGATTGACGAGGCGGGCGTGGCTGGATTGAGGACGACACCCGCGCCGACGCCCAGCGATTGGATGAGCGCCACGGTTCGATGCAGATGAATCGCACCCTCCACGTGCACGAGCAAAGACGTCGAGCCCGCCTCGACAAAGGCTTTTGCATAGCGGTCCGGCTCTTCGATCATCAAGTGCGTCTCCAGTGGGAGCGCGGTGACCTTGCGCAGGGCACGGACCACGAGCGGCCCGATGGTGATGTTGGGTACGAAGTGTCCGTCCATGACGTCGACGTGGATTCGATCGGCGCCCGCCGCCTCGGCTTCCCGAACGTGCTCGCCGAGGCGGCTGAAGTCCGCCGATAGAACGGAAGGTGCCAGCTTGATCGCTTCGGTCATGTTTGCTCCCGGTCTTGCTCCGCCTCCTGCCCTACTTGCGATGCCGCTCCTCGACGCCCTCAGGCCCCTGGACGAAAACCGTATCCGCCAGACCGAGGAACAATCCCGTGCCGACGACGCCGGGGACGGAAAGGATCTCTAACTCGAGCTCCGCCGGGCTCTCGATGGGAGTCGTAACGCAATCGAGGATGTAGTTGCCGTTGTCAGTCACGTAAGGCCTACCGTCGTGCAACCTTTGCTCGGGCTTCAACCCCAGTGCGCTCAGGCGGCGGGTCGCCAGCGACAATCCAAAGGGCACGATCTCGACCGGCAAGCGTCCCCGCGCACCCAACTGTTTCACGAGCTTCTCCGGACCGACGAGAAGGATCAATCGCTCGGAGCTCGCGGCCACGATCTTCTCCCTCACCAGCGCGCCGCCGTAGCCTTTGATCGCATCGAGATTCGGATCCACCTCATCCGCCCCATCGACCGTGACGTCGAGGCTCTTCGCTTCATCCAGCGTGATCAACGGGATCGCGAGCTGGGCGGCGAGCTGCGCGGTGACTTCCGACGTGGCGACGCCTTGGATGCGGAGGCCCTTCCCGACTCGCTCGCCGAGTCAGCGTACGAATTCGGTGGCCGCCCGCCCGGTACCGAGCCCCACGCGATGACCGTCCCGAATCGCCTCGAGAGCTCGTTCCGCCGCGGTGCTCAAAGCACGTCTTCCATCAGGGCGCGGAGGCGAGCCAGGCCCACCTTGACGTCCGGTCCCAGATGCACGCGCAGCGCGCGCCGCCCGCGCTCGACCAACACCTCGAAGTCACCTTGTGCTTGAAAGCGCTTGAGGGTGCCGAACGAATATTTCTGGCCGGGGATGGCGAGATCCTCCGCGTCCTCCGAGGTGAGCTGAAGAAAGACGCCGGTGTTCGGACCTCCCTTGTGCAGTTGACCGGTCGAATGAAGAAACCGGGGCCCGTAACCGACCGTGGTCGCCACACGCTTCCTGTCGCGCACCGCCTGCCGCAATGAACCGAGCTCCCTGTCGTTCTCTTCATTCATCTCGACATAGGCGTTGACCGCGAAGTAGTCGCCGGCACCGAGCCGAGCGAGGTGCGCCTTCAAGCAGTCCCTCAAGCTCCTCCCTTTCGCGCCGGCGCCGATAGCATCAGCGTTGTCGCGATCGGTGAAGAGGCCGAAACCGTCCTCTTCCAGGAGCGGCTTTTCGACGGGTAGCTTCCCACTCTTCTCGTAATCGGCGGTGAGCCTCCTCGTCGCGACCTTGCTGGCCTCGACGTCCGGCTGATTGAACGGGTTGATGCCGAGAACGGAACCCGCGACGGCGGTCGACATTTCCCAGCGAAAGAACTCCTGTCCCAGGTCCATCTTGTCCTCGAGCGTGATCCGGACCAGCGGATGGCCGGCCTTCTCGATCGCTTCGATGCGATCCTCCTGACTCTCGTCCTCGGCCGAGCGAAGCCTCAGATAGACGAACACGCGATCGTCCCCGTAGACCTCGGGAGCTCCCAGCGGTTCTCCGTCGATGGGAACGAGCCCCTTGCCCTCCTTGCCAGTGGACTCGGCCAGCAACTGCTCCAGCCAGGCACCAAGGGAACCGATGGCGGGCGACGCCACCAAGGTCACCTTGTCCCGTCCCTCGCGAGCGAGAGTCCCCAGGATGGCACCGAGCTCGACACCGGGGTTCGCTTCCGGCGGCACCACCGACGCGCATGACTGCACCATGACGTCCGCGCGGTCCAAGAACTCCATGACGTCGATCCCCATGATCGCCGATGGAACCATTCCGAAATGAGACAGCGCGGAATAACGTCCGCCGATCGAGGGCACGCCGTGAGCGATGTGTCGGAAACGATCGGTCTTTGCCGAACGATGGAGACTCGAGCCGGGATCGGTGATGGCGACGAAGTGCGAGCCCGCCCGTTCGGCCCCTACCGCTTGCCGAACCCTTTCGAAGAAGTACTGCTTGAAGACGTTGGGCTCGGTCGTGCTTCCCGATTTCGAAGAGACGATGAACAAGGTCTTCGCGGGATCGATTTCCCGGTCGAAGGCCCGAACCTGAGCCGGCACGGTGGAGTCGAGCACGAGGAGCTCGGGGAACCCGTCCACGACTCCGAACGTGCGCCGCATGACGTCGGGGCAAAGACTGGAGCCTCCCATGCCGAGAACGAGCGCGTGCCGCAAGCCGGCCGACCGGACGTCGTCCACAATGGATCGGATGTGCTCGGGTTGCTCCATCTGGCCGCTCACGATATGTAACCAACCCAGCCACTGGTCTTCATCCTCCCTCGACCAGAGCGAACTGTCGCCGCGCCAGAGCCGCCGCACCTTGCCTTTCGAGCGCCAGTCGTCGAGAGTCTCTTGAACGCTCTTCTCGGTGTC
>JBOGJF010000122.1:0-7999 GCA_050747785.1 Vicinamibacteria bacterium | reverse complement strand
GTACTCGACGACGTCGGTCGGGATGCCGTTGACGGTATCCATGATCATCTGGCCGGGAGGGACCTGGTCCGAAGGAAGCTTCTTTCTGACGCCGACAACGACGACGATCTCATCGGTCCGCTTGCCGTTGCGGTAGCGGTAGCCGATTCCAACCGAAACGACGTCCTTGTTCTTCCTCAGCGCCTTCTGCGCGGTATCGCAGGCTTCTTTTTGCAGCTTGGTCACCTTGGGCATCGGGTCCTCCCTTACCGGGCCTCAGCGCGCGGGAATCTTGTCCGTCACCCCCATATTACCCAATCGAGGGGCGGACTAATCTACTCGGGCGAGCTCATGACCCATAGGAGAAGGATCACAGTCCGCGAGACGGTCATCCCCGCGTCATTCCTCTATCTGAACGCGGGAGGTCGTTCGTCTGCAGCATTCCGAGTCGCGCACCGAGCGACACGCGCCAACCGCCAGAAACGACCCAAGAACCGGAGCGGTCAAATAGATCCACAGTGCGTGCACATGCCCGCTTACGAGAGCGGGTGCGAGGGACCGCGCTGGGTTCATCGAGGCGCCGGAGATCGGCCCGCCGAAAAGAGCTCCCAGGGCAACTGCGCCACCGACCGCGACACCTGCCAACAGGCCTTTATCCTTGGCGCCGGTCGACACACCGAGAATCACGAACATCATGATGAAGGCCAGGACAATCTCGAGGAAAAACGACTGTGAGGGATCCCCGGCGGGAAGGGTTGCGCCGAGAGTCCGGCTCTCGACGAACAGGAAACGCACCGTCAGGCTGGCGGCGACCGCGCCCGCACATTGGCTCAGCACGTACGGCGCGATCTCGCGTTGTGGCAGGCGGCCGGAAGCCCAGAAGCCCAGGGTCACCGCAGGGTTCAGATGCGCACCGGAAACGTCCCCGACTGAATGGATCATCGCCATGACCACCAGGCCGAACGTGAGAGCGACTCCAACATGAGAGATGATCCCACCGTTCAGCTCGTTGATGACGATGGCCGTCGTACCCGCGAAGACGAGCGCGAACGTGCCAATGGTCTCTGCGACGTAGCGCTTGATGTGCGTGACTATACCATTCGGGGTGATTAAGAGTAGCTTGCGAAGACAAACCAAAGGGCGCCACAGGAAATAAGTGGCGGCGAATGCAAGAAAATGACTTAGGGCTAAAGTGCGTACACCGTGCCAGATCACGGTGTTCTGGAACCAAGACGGCATCAGTTGTATTTTCGGGCTAAAGCATGGGTGGCGTGAACCGGTCAGCTCCTGCGAGTGTCTGCCACTCTAATTTTGTCGGAAGGGTTATCCCAGGAAATCCTCCACCTCTTGAAAGATTGCGGATAATGCTTGTAAGGAGGGGTGGCCACCGTGCGCTCGGCACTCATCCTGGTTGGGGTGCTGGCGGTGCTCGGTTTGATCCTTGCCCAGAACTTCCGACGGTGGGGGCAGCTTACCGAGAGGGAACGATTTCTACTAGGCATGAAGCAGATCTCAAGGCCTCAGAATATGACTTCGAAGGAGCGCCAGCGGCTGGAGCTGCTCCGTTCGCCGTGGTGGGCCGTCTGGCGATGGTTTCCTGAACTCTGGCGTCATCAGCAGAATCCCGGAGCAGGAGAAGGGAAGAAGAATGGCAAGTGAGGAATCGTGATAAGACGGAGCGACATGTTACGAATCTCCCTGGGAACCATGGTTGACTATGCCGGAGATCGAAGGGGACCAGCTCTCTACAATTGTCAGCTCAGCCCTCGGAGAAGAACAGGGAAACCGGAAAAAATTTCTCCTCGATGGCTCGAACTTGGATTGCTTTTGGTCCGGTCAAATCAACTGCATAAATGCGATCCGAAGAGCCGCAGTACATAGATTTGCTATCCGGTGAGAATCCTAGGACACGGGCAGAGAATCCTGGCGGCGGGTCGAGCTGTACGGTACGAAGGAGGCGTGCCGTGCCCACGCCGTAGATGGCGATCTCTCCCGTTTTAAACCTGCTCTCCTCTGCAGATCCGGCCAAGACAGTTGGTGTACCCTCTGGTTCAGGCGCACGCCATTTGTAGAGCTCCAACATCACGAGGTTACCGTCCGGGGTCAAGGGTACGGTCGGCGTGTCCATGCGGAAGCCACCGGCTGCGGCTCCGTAAGGAGTGATAATTGGTGAGAGGGTACGCTCGGACTCAAAGATCGGTCGACCCCGGTGACGGCGAAGCCTCGTCGGGCGAAGGGAACCGCAAAGCGGCCGGCCCGCATCCCATGTCGAGCAAATTCCCGGGCTCGCATCCGAGCAATGCCAAGATCTGTGAAACCTGCTCGCGGGCTTGCTGGAATTTTGCATCAGCGAAGAGAAAGTCGAAAGAGATTCTCCAGAACTCCTCGTCGGCGAACCATTCTCTTGCGGGATCCGTCATCGTTGCCGTCCTCCTTCAGTGCCGGGACCGAGTGCACGTCGCCTCCGGGGTTTGGGACGAGGGTGATGTCTTAAGATTCCTGTCAAAGAAAATGATGTATGGTTCCCCGAGATCAAAAACCGTCTCCGTTATGGGGACAGAAAAGGAGAACCATACATCATGGGGAAGGTACTACCGAGTCAGCGATTACTCAAGCAGTTTGAGGAGCGACTGGTTTTTGGGGAGATGAATCTATCGGAGATCGTCCGGTCAGGAGCGCAGATGATGCTTCAGTACGCCCTGGAGCGAGAGGTGACGGAGGCGTTGGGTCGGGGCTACTACGAGAACGCCCCGGAGGTGACGAAGGAGAAGGGACGTCGCAATGGGTATGAGTCGCATCGGGTTCTTACCGGCGAAGGAGCGGTGACGGTGCAGGTGCCGCAGGTTCGGGAAACCGCGACAGGTTTTCAGTCGAAGATTCTCGATGCGTACGTGAGTCGGACGGAGAAACTCGATGAGCTGATCGCGCGGATGTACGTGCACGGGATGTCGACGCGTGACATCGAGGCGACGTTTGCGGACGTGCTGAGCGGGACGGGCGTGTCGAAGTCGGTGGTGAGCCGTGTCACGCGGTGTTTATCCGAGGACTTCGAGACCTTTCGGCACCGGGATCTCTCGAAAGAAGAGCTCCTCTATCTGGAGCTCGACGGCACGTACCTGCGCTACCACCAGGGTGCGGAGAAGAAGGAGCCTATCCTGGTCGCCACGGGCTATCGCATTGATGGGACGAGAGTTCTTCTTCACATCGGTGTCGGCAACCGAGAATCCTATGAGAACTGGAAGGGATTCATGCAGGAGATGGTGGCCCGTGGATTGAGAGAGCCGTTGCTCCTCGTGACCGACGGGAATCCTGGAGTGATGAAGGCGAGCCAGGAAGTCTTCCCTCGAAGCCTGAAGCAACGCTGCCAAAAACATCGGCTTGAGAACATCCTAGGCAAGGTGCCGAAAGAAGTCCGCGCCGAGCTCAAGGCCGCCATCCTGGAGTCATTCCATGCCCAGAGCTACGAGCAAGGGCTGAAGAAGGGCCGGGAGATGATCGCTCGGTACCGTCAACGATTCCCGAGCGCGATGAAGTGCATGGAAGAGACCCTCGAAGCTTGTCTTCAGGCGCTGCGACTTCCTCCGGCACATCACAAGCGCCTTCGAACGGCGAACCTGCTCGAGCGCACCTTCGGAGAGCACAAACGGCGGACGAAGGTCATTCCTCACTTCTTCACCGAGGAGGCCGCGATGAAACTCTCATTCGCAGTCCTCTTGGCCGTCGCGAACAAATGGCGCGGCGTGAGGATGGATGTGTTCACGGCCAGGAAAGTCGAGGAGCTTCGAAACGAGCTCCTCCCGCAACAAACGTCGAAGGAGTCAGCAGCCTAACTGAGCTTGGGGAGCCATGCGGAGATTTGACAGGAAAATTAAGACTTGACCTGGGACGAGAGGATGAAAAGGCTGAATCGCTAGCTGCAGCCTTAGAGAGGCGGCCGAAGCCCTCCAAGGAGTATAATCCCTACGGGAATGCGAGATGGAATTTGACGCGTTTTCCTTTGGGTCGATTCGGATAGATGGGATCACCTATGAACACGACGTTGTGATCGACCGCGGGGAGGTTCGGAAGCGCAGGAAGCAACCGTCCAGGAAACTCCGGGACGCCTCCGGACACACGCCGCTGTCCTTGGAGGAGAAAATACCTTGGAAATGCCGCCGGCTTGTAGTCGGCACAGGAGCACACGGTGGACTGCCGGTAATGAAAGAAGTAAAGCGCGAGGCCAAACAGCGCAAAATCGAATTAGTTATCCTTCCGACGGCCGACGCGCTCGAGGAATTGCAACAGAAGTCCAAGAAGACCAACGCTATCCTGCATGTAACCTGCTGAGCAATCCTATCTGGAATAAAGAGTCGAAGTCGGTCAGCGGGTTCGACGACTCTCCTCGATTGCGTCGATTCGCGTGCGGAACAGCGCCTGCCTATTGTCGAATCCGAAAACGGCCACGCTCCCAACTTTCGGTTCCGCTTCGGCGTCGTTGGTCCACCAGCCCCGGAGGCCCTCTTGCGTGGTCAGTGCCGCGTACACCTCTTCCTGGTGCGGTCACGCTCTCGAGGAACAAGAAACGCACGGCGAGGCTTGCGGCGATCGCGCCCGCCCATGGCTCAACACCTACGGCGCGATCTGGCGTTTTGAAAGGCGGCCCGACGCCCAGAACCCCAGGGTCACCGCAGGGTTCAGATGGGCCCCGGAAACGTCCCCCACCGAATAGATCATCGCCATGACTACCAAGCCGAATGTGAGCGCCACGCCGACATGGGAGATGCCCCCGCCGTTCAACTCGTTGATGACGATGGCCGTCGTCCCCGCGAACACGAGCGCGAAGGTCCCATGGACTCCGCGACGTAGCGTTTCATGTGGTGACTATACCAAGTTGGGCGGGGCCGCTTCTCCCGAATCATACGAGGTGCGGCGGCTTTCGGCGAAGGTGGGAGAATTTGGTGAGCCGTGGTGGAATCGAACCACCAACCTACTGATTAAGAGTCAGTTGCTCTGCCAGTTGAGCTAACGGCCCACGGCTGAAGTGCTGGTACGCCTGAGAGGATTCGAACCTCTGACCTTCTGCTCCGGAGGCAGACGCTCTATCCAGCTGAGCTACAGGCGCCCATGGGCTTGGAATTGATTCGCCGGACCTTCACGCATGGCACCGCCAACGCCCGACCTCGATACCCAAGCCGCTCTCCAAAGACAACGGAGATCGAGGAAGCCATGCCTGAAAACCGCAATATCCCAGGAGCCCGCCAAAGGATACTCGACGGGCGGGAGGTGCGCAAGCTACCAGAGACCGGAGAGCCGCCTGGCGATCGTCTCGACCACGTACGCGTCGACTTTTTCCTGGGCTTCGCGAGGGAAGTCGACGAAACGGACTCCCATGCCGCGGGGAAGATCGGCTTCGGGGACCCCCTGTTTCGAGGACCAGGCGACCACGCCTTTCGCTTCGAGGAGTTCCTGGTCTCGACTACCGATGCTGGCTAGGTAGAGGGTGAGGATCGAGCCGGTGGGGAGAAGAGCTTCGGACGCGATGAAGACACCGGACTTGCTCAGGTTAACGACCCGGGCGGTGTAATGGCGCCCCTCGTGCTCGAACACGATCGGTGCTTCGACCGGGACGCGAATGCGCTCGCGATCGCTCAAACAAGCGCGGATGTCTTCGGCCGTGAATCGCGGCATCTCACCCGCGGCGGGAAGACCTTCCCGCGACATGAGGAGCTCGTAGAACCTCTTGAGCTCGGTCCAGCGCGCCTCATCCTCGGGGGGCAGGGTCCCACCCACGCGGAGCTTGGTATCGTTCAACGTCCCGAACTCACCGATGAGATCCAGAACCGTGCTCATATCGATTGAACCTCCCTCGTCGAAGATTGGAGAGCCCGACTTACCGCCGAGCCGGGGCTATCCGGTAACCGATAGGCGAGCGGCGCGTGCGAAGCTCCGATCCTGGAACAGGAAGGACGCCAGGTCATTGTCCGCCATGGAATAAGACCCGACCGCCGCGTGCGCGTTCTCGAACATGGTGCGGGCCCGCCACCGTAGTCCCTCGTTCTCGTAAAGGGTCCCGAGGGCGCTCAAGTATTCGGGGTTTCGGGGATCCAACTTCGCTGCCCTCTGGAGATTCTGTTCTGCTTCGAGGCGCGACTTTCGATTCTGCGAAAGGGCCAGTCCGAGAAGATGAAAATAGTTGGCACGATCATCCGCGAGCTCGATGGCCTCTCGGCAGAGTAGGACCGCACGTAGATGGTCCTTTTCTTCAAACGCCTTCTTGGCGCGTGCGAAGAGAGCGTCCGCGTACATGCGACGATCCTCAGCTTCCTGCGCGGGGTCCTCGGAAGAATCGGTCTTCCGCTCGGCTTCCGGGCACGACCCGCCATTGGAGAGCGTCGCGAAGGCCTCACTCACCCGCGTGAAGAGGAACGAGAGCTTTCGGCGCGCGTCGGGGTCGGTGAGGCCGGCGTGTCGTTCGGGGTGGAACTCGAAGGTCTTTTGCTGGAAGGCGCGCTTGATCTCCTCGAGGTTGGCACCGCGCTCTATACCAAGCACCTGCCAGTCGTTCTGGTGCTGGAAGAGCTCGAAGAGATGCTCGATTCTCTGTAGGGGCATTCCCTGGGCATCCTTCTCCGTCACGTCGTCATTCGTCCGGGGAGCGGGCTCACCGTCGAGCTCGATGATTCCGGCGCGGAGAAGTCCGAGTAGCGTTCGAGCCGTGTCCTTGTCGGAGAGGGCACTGACCTGAAACACCTCACGCGGTGTCACGGTGCCGTCGATGCGGGAAAGAATGAACGCCTCTTCCGGCGTCAAGAGAACGTTGTGAAAACGAAGCAACGGAGACGACACGAGTCGCAGCTTGCGATTGTCGCGAAGGAGCACGTCGAGATGCGGCTCGATATGGACCGTACGCCGGGCCTCTCTCATCAGACTGTCGGCAACCGAATCGAAGGCGCGTGGAGTCGTCAGGTCGGTGGGCGCCTGCTCTCTGGAGTTTGCGGCGTCCTCTCGCGCAAAGATGGAGCTCGAGGAAGCGGACTCGCCGGCGGGTAGAGCCCGGAGCGCCTTGGCAAACTCTGCACCAGAAACGAAACGCTTCACCGGATCCTTCGCCAGGGCGTTCTGCAAGAGCGCGTGAACCGCAGCGGGGAGACCCAGGGTCTCGCAGTCGATGAGCGGAGGCTTCTCGTTCACGATCTTGAGGAGCACCTCGGTCATGGTCTCGCCGGCAAAGGGCTTTCGGCCCGACAAGCATTCGTAGAGGATGCAGCCGAGCGAGAAGAGGTCCGATCGTCCGTCCACTTCCTGACCTCGGGCTTGCTCCGGCGACATGTAATCCGGCGTGCCGAGGACGGTGCCACTGGCGGTCAGATGTGCCGACGATTCGGCCTTGGCAATGCCGAAGTCCGTCACTTTGACCTGTCCGGAGGGGGCCACCATGATATTCGCTGGTTTGATGTCCCGATGAACAACGCGCTGTTCATGGGCATACGCGAGTGCGTCGGCGACCCGCGTGAGAATCCGAACGGTATCGGCGAGGCCGAGTGGGCCGTGCTTCTGGAGGAGCGCCTCGAGCGTCTCTCCCTCGGCGAACTCCATGACGATGACACAGCGTTCCTCGGTCAGGATGACGTCGTGGGTGGTGACGATATTGGAATGATGAAGCTTGGCGGCCACCTGGGCTTCGTGCAGTATCCGGCGGCGGAGCTCGTCCATCTTGTTCGGATACGCGAAGCTGTCCAGGCGGAACTGCTTGATGGCGACGGTGCGGTTTAGAATCGCGTCGTGCGCCTCGTAGACGTCGGCAAAGGCACCGGCGCCCACCTTGGATTGGATGTGATAGCGGCTACCCACCGCTGCCGCGACCGCGTAGCGGCCGGTCTTTGGGTTTGTCGCTCCAGAATTGGCCATGGTCCTCGTCTTTTCTGGAGGCCCGAGGCTGGGGATGCGACGCCTCGAAAGGGCTGTGAGAGCAAGAAATATGCCCGCCGCCCGCTAGCCCGGGCGCTCCCGAAAGTGACTTGAGTCACGGGAGTTACAGGAT
>JBOGJF010000121.1:0-5029 GCA_050747785.1 Vicinamibacteria bacterium | reverse complement strand
GCATTTCGGGGTCCAGAACCTCAGGGACGTGACCAAGGCCGGGGCGAGTGAGTTGATCGAGCAGATGATCGCCGACCAGAAGGAGGCGACTGGTGGATCTGCCTGAGGCGGTGAGCGTCAGCCAGCTCAACCTCTACCTCACCTGCTCCCTCAAATACCGCTTCCAGTACGTGGACCGCCTGCCGAAACTCTTCCGCTCGGCGAACCTGGTCCTCGGGAGCGCGATCCATAAGACCCTCGAGTTGTTCCACAAGGAGCTGAAGAAGGGCCGGCGACGGCCGCTCGACTGGCTCCTCAGGTGCTTCGAGGCCGATTGGCACGCGCAGTGCCTTGATGCGGACATCCGCTTCGGGAATAGCGACGACGCCGAGAAGCTCATCCTCAAAGGCAAGGAGCTCCTCTCGGAGTACTACCGCCAGCCGCTCCCGCAGGTGAAGGGCGCGGAGCTCTTCTTTCAGGTCCCGCTCGTGAATCCCGAGACCGGCGAGGTCCTCAGCGTACCCCTCCGGGGCGTGATCGACCTCATCGAAGAAGGGGACATCGTGAGCGAGCTCAAGAGCTCGCAGAAGAGCTGGTCGCTCGCCGACCTTCCCGACAATCTCCAACTCACGGCGTACAGCTACGCCTACGAGGTGCTCTTCGGCCGGCCGACCAAAGACATCAAGCTCATCAACCTCGTCCGCACCAAGAACCCCAAGGTCGAGACCCTGATCACCGGGCGGGAGAAGAAGGACTACGAGCGCCTCTTCCATCTCGCGAAGGAGGTCTTGAAGGGCGTCGAAGCTGGGGTCTTCATCCCGAACCGCGCGTGCTGGCTCTGCAAAGACTGCGAATTCGTCACGGACTGCCTCGAATGGGCAGGCAACGAGGAGGAGGGAGGTGCCCAAAGCGCCGGCCCACGCCTACCATCAGCACGTCGATAACTTCAAGCGCGAGCTGCTTACGCAGACATTGCTCGCGCACTGTGGAAATCGGACCCACGCCGCGAAGGCCCTGGGGCTCCAGCGGACCTATCTGCTCCGGCTGATGCGGGAGCTAGGAATCCAGGTGCCGCCGTCCGCTCGGGCGTGCCGCAACGGGAGCGGATTAGCGCATTGATTCGGTATTCAAGGAGTAATCCCACCGGGGTTACTCCTTTTCTCTTTTCTTGGAGCCGGTGACGAGCGGTTATTGCGCGCCGTTGCCATACGCCCTCACGGAGCAGACGAATTCCCTGCTCGAAAGCGGCATGGGTCAGTTTGAGCCAGAAAGGAAGTACGGAAAAAAGATCGCCCCCTTTCGGGGGCGGCGGCCTCTAGCTCATGTGTCGCGCGATGTACAGCGCGAACACGAGCAGCCCGTGGGCGATCAACTCCACGAGCAGCCAGTGGATCTCCGACATAGTCGGCTCCCCTGGAATTATTAAATAGCTCGCTGACCCACGTATAGGACTCCATGTCTACCTCTGTCAAGAAAGTGGGGGCGCGCGAATCGGTCGAGCTGAGTCCAGCCTGGTCTCTCCAAAGGGCTCGAACGGGGGCCATTTGACAAGTTATTGATTTTACTGTACTATTCCGCCAGAACTTTAAACCAGCAGAAGTATCATCTCCCGGCCCGCATTCTGATCGCCCCGTCTTTCGCCGGGACCCAACAATAATGCCCGCGTGAATTCGATCCCGCCGGCGCCACTTCCGTGGTGTCAGTCCCTCTCGCTGAGCTGCTGGCCGACCACCGCCGAACTGGGCCCGTTCGCCGAAACAGGGGCTTAACCCCAAAAGGAGGACTGCCATGATGACCGACGAGTCTGTCCGCACGATCTTCCCCGTTGCGATCGACTATTCTCAGTCCCTCGTCGCCATGATCCAGACCGGCCGCTACGACTGGGTGAACTCCGACATCACAGAGAAGCACTTCCCCGTGGCGTCCGGGCCCGCCCAGGTCTCGATCGAGCTCGTGCACTTCAACCGCGTGATGAGCACCGACGACGTGCTTTCCGAGCTCGACCGCCGCGGTCTCCGGCCGGCGACGCTTCCCGAGCTTCTCGCCTTCGGCGAGAAGTATCCGGAGAAACAGCGCAAGTTCCCGATTATCGCTCTGGGTTCCGTCTGGCGGTACTGGCTCGGTGGCTGCCATGCGCCTTACCTCTGGGGCAACGCGCTTGTACGCTGCCTGTTCCTTTTCTGGCTCGGAAGGTGGCGTGGGCGCTGCTGCTTCGCCGCCGTCCGCAAGTAGGCGCTGGCCCCATGATGGATTCTCGGATGGCCGCCTGGCGGGCCGCCGAAGCAGCACGGACAGCCAGGTCTCTCCGATGACGGCGCACGGTCCCGGAGAGGAAGAACAGGCGCCCGCTCCGCCGATTGCCTTAGGCGGAGAAGTGCGGCAAGGCACCCCGAGGTCGATAGACCTCGGGGCATTTTCATTCTGGGTGTCTTGGGGCCTACTGCGTTTCTCGGTACTTCTTTCCCCACCACGACGTCTTCGTCTTCGTGGTGTGCTTGGTGTCCGAGGAGCCACCGCGGCTCTCCGTATATTTGTTCCCGAGCCAGTCGGTTCGTTCGCGGGATGTCGACTTCACCGATCCATCCGGCGCACGCGTCTCGCGATAGCGATTCCCGCGCCAGTCAGTCTTCTCTTTGGTGATTCCCGTCGTCTTCCCTGTTGAGCTTCGGATCACCCTGCGCTCGTCCCCGAAGAAGCCCTTCTCGTCTTTGGACTCGCCGATCAGTTGGCCGGCGCTGTTGTAGGTCCGGAAGACGGTCGCGCCGGCCCAGGTGGTCTCGCGCACGGTCTTGAAGGGCTTGTGCCGGAAGAGCTCGCGGCACTTCTCGCAGCGCTTGGGAAGGTCCCAGCCGTTTTCCTTGCACTTGATCTGCGTCCCGGTTGGGATCGTGAAGCCCGCACCGCAGTGCGCGCAGGAGGCGGTCTTCGGAGCGTAAGCCTGCTTGCAGGAGTCGCAGAACTTCGGCGGATGGTCCCAGTCGCGGTTCACGCGCATCGCGGCCCCGCAGGAGGCGCAGGACTTCTCGATCCACTTTGCGGCACGGCTCTCCTTGCACGACTTGCAGAAGCGAGGCGGGCGCTCCCAATCCCGGTGCACCCTGATCGTGGTCCCGCATCCCTCGCAGCTCTTGTCGGACCACTGCGACTCCTTGCAGGACTTGCAGACGCGCGGTGGGTTAGACCAGTCCTGATGGACGCGGATCTCAGAGCCGCAATCGGCGCACGAGACGGTGTACCAGTTCCCCATCGCAGACCTCCACGGCTGCCGGACACCTTGAGTTCCTGGCCTCTGCGGCCCCGGGCGCAGCCCCCCCTGTGACTCGTCTAAATAGCGTACCGCGCGGAGCCGGCCTGACGCGAGACGATGCCATGCTGCGGCGCGTAAACGGGAAAGTAAGTCCGGCCCCGTTGACAGAGCAGACGCGGACCGCCTACACTCGCCGCCAGTAGTTCGTTACTCCTTCACGTCATTGGGGCCTGTTCAGGCCCGCGGCATTCCTCGGCCGATTCCTTCGGCCCGTTCATTTCCGTCGATTCGCCCGGCTTCTCTGGCCGGTGCGTTGTCATACCTGGCGGAGAGGAGACGGGATGGAGGGCCGCGCACGACGCTGCGCCCACTGCCAGCGAGGCAGAGCGCTCCGCAAGTACTGCCGCCGCTGCTCGCCCCTGGCGAGCGCCCTCTATAAGCGTCAGCTTCGCCAGGAAGCCAAAGCCGGCGGCGAGAAGTACTGGCTCGAGTGGTGGGAGAAGGCCCACGGCGACGAGGCCGTGGGGAAGCGCCGCGAGTACCAGCGGAGCTACATGCGCGCGTATCGCCGCCGGAAGCGGGAGAAGCGGGCCGCGTAGTGTCGATCCGGAAATTCAAGCTCACCAAGAGGAGGACGACGCGTGGCGAGAGAGACAACGATCAGAACCTCATCGGGAGCGGAGCAGCGAGGGAAGTTCGTGCGCGAGAAGAAGTGGCAGCCGTCAGGAGCGGACATGTTCGCGCTCGGGGCAACCTTCGGCATCTCCGGGGCGGGGTGGAAGAGGAACGCCGTCACGGTGAAGGACAAGGACAACCGCTACCACACGGGGCGCCGGGTCCGATGAAGGCCTCGGAGCCTCCCCCGAATCCCTTCTTCATTCTTCTTGAGGGCGACGGTCCAGACGATCCACCCGTGCTCTTGGGCTGGCCGCCCATTTCGATCGTGATTGTTCCGCTTGAGGAGGACGACGGTGCTCGGGATGAAGAGAGCGCTCCGCGCAGCACAGACTAACTGGGAGGCGATCCGCGACCTCAAGGTCCACGAGGCGCGGCTCCGGGCGGACGTGGATCTCCGCCGCCTGGAGGAGGACCGCCTCGTCCTCGAAGACCGGAAGATTTCGGTCGAGCGCGAGATTGTCACCATGGGCCACTCGGAGGCGAGCCTCCGCGCCCACCAGATTCTCGCCCGGCGGTGGGGCGGGCTCGCCCTCCTCGCCGCGGGGATCGCCGTCATGAGCGCCTGGTGGACCGTGAACTGGTTCCTCTCGCTCGGCTGGGAGAAGGGGCTCCTCGCGGTCACGCTCTTCGTCCTGCCGCTCATCGGCTGGGCGGGGTTCCTCACCTTCGCCGGCGAGGCCATGAAGGAATGGGACCTCCGGAAAATCTTCGCGGGTCTCGGGCTCGCGATCGTCCTCTGCTCGGCGACGGCTGTCGCCTCTCTCGGCGGCGCCAGGATGCTGGGCGTCGGCCTCCAGGAGGAGCAGCGGCAGGGGCAGCAGTACGAGATCGACGGCGAGGCCGTGACGGCGGGCACGCCTGCCCGGCGCGAGCGGATCGAGGGCGCGAAGCGGATCCTCAACACCCTCACCATGGTCGCGGTCGTGTTCCTCAGCCTCGCCGGCGAGGTGGCGGCCGGGCTTGCCTACCACGAGTACTCGAAGCACCGCCTGGTCGTGAGGTCCGGCGGGCCGTTCTACGAGAAGCGCAGAGGCCTCGTCTCCTCCCGTGCCCAGAACGCCGCAGAGCAGGAGGCGGTGAGGAAGCGCCCCGAGATCCTCCACGCGCAGCTCAGCGTCCAGGGGC
>JBOGJF010000120.1:0-2857 GCA_050747785.1 Vicinamibacteria bacterium | reverse complement strand
GGCGAGTGGGGCGAGCCGGCCGACGACGTGACCGCCCTCAGCATCAACTACATCTTCTTCGCGCTTCAATCCGGGGGGCGCTTCGATGGGCCGCTCCGTTCCCTCTTCGAGCTTTTCTGGAAGACTTATCTCGACGAGACTGGCGACGACGGGGCTCTCGAGACCGCCCCTCCCTTCTTCGCCTGGAGGGGCCTGGTCGTAGCGAGCCCGGTCTGGTACCCGTCCATTTCCCAAGGGGTCCGGGCGAGCCTGTTTCGGTTCATCGAGAACGTGATGGCCGATCCACCATTCGATCCGAGCGCCGTGAATCGCTACCTGGAGCTGCCATGAAGGACTCCGCACCGCCGTCGCGCGGGATGGTATTGTGGCTGACCGGTCTGCCGGCCTCCGGGAAGACCACGCTCGCCAAAAAGCTCCTCCAACGCCTCACTGAGCGGGGGGTCGCGGCCGAGCTCCTCGACGCCGACGAGCTGCGGAAGGTCCTGACCCCGCACCCCGCCTACACGGATCGAGAAAGGGATTGGTTCTACGGCGTTCTCGTGTACCTGGCCGAGCTCTTGTCTAGGCACGGCATCGCGGTCCTCATCGCCGCGACGGCACATCGGCGCGCTTATCGAGACGAGGCACGGCGACGATTGCCTCGCTTCGTCGAGATCTACGTCGAGTGCGACGCCGAGACCTGCCGGCGGCGGGATCCCAAAGGACTCTACGCCGCCGCGCGCCGCGGCGACATCACGTCGCTACCAGGAGGGCAGGTGAGCTTCGAGGCCCCCGAGTCCCCCGAGATTTGCGTGGACACGTCGAAGCAAACGCCCGCGGAAGCGGCGCGGGCCGTCATGGAGCAGCTCGAGACCCTGAGCCCCTACGATCGGGTCCGAGAGATTCCATAGAACAGGAGGAGAAGCATCATGGCTATCGAGTTCCGAGTGACGCTCGAGGACAAGCCCGGCGCGCTCGCCCGGCTCTGCACGACGTTGGGAGACGCCGGGGTCAACATCGAGGCAATTCAGGCTTATTCACTCGACGGGAAAGGTATCGTTCGTTTCGTGCCCAATCAGCCCGACCAAGCCGCGCGGGCCTTGGAAGCCCAAGGGATGGCGTACAGTAGACGGGAGGTTCTGGTCGTGAAGGTTTTGGACGAGCCGGGCATGCTGCGTGACGTGGCTCTCGTCATGTCGGAGGCCGGCATCAACATCGATTCCGTTTACATCACGAGCGCGGGACACGTCGTTTTGGGAGTCGACGATCTGACGGGGGCGATACAAGTCGCCGGTGGTATGGCGGTAATGATCCAGGAATGAAAGGGCGATCCGGTGACGGTAGCCGTCATCAAGCACTGCGACACCGGATCCGCCGACTCTTACTCACTTCGCGTGGTCCTTCTATCCACCCGTTGGACGCTTCTCTGCTAATGAAGCGTCGCTTGCGGACCCGTGCGCGGTATGTTGATGCCTGCCAGCGTCTCGGCGACCTCCGAGTAGCTCACTTCCACCTTTTTCGGATGTGACTGGGCTTCCTTCGCCGCCTCTCGGGTGATGTCACTGAGCGAAAGAATCCCCTTGAGACGCCCCTCGGCATCGGTCACGGGAAGGCGCCGCACCTGGCGCTCTCTCATTACCGTCTGGGCCTCGGCGAGATCGTCATCGGGCTGACAGGAGAAAATCTCCTGGCTCATCACGCTACGGAGCGTAATCTCCTGAAGTGGCTTCCCTTGGGTGTAGGCGGCAATACAGAGATCCCGGTCGGTCACGACGGCGAGCACCCGTTCGCGCTCATCCACGACCGGCACGAAACCGCAGTCTCGCTCCCACATGATTCTGGCGGCACAGTTTCCCGTGTCGTCCGGACGGCATGCGTTGACGTCCGTCTTCATCAATCGTTCGACTTTCATGACTGGACTCCTTCACGACTCCATGTTTGAAGCCGCGTCCTACCTAAGTACGTTCCCCGGCGCGCCTCAGTGGTTTCGTCGGGGACGAAACGGTCCACGAAGGCCATCGCCACCGTCACGTCGAGCTCGCCGGTTCGACCAACTCCCAAGACCTTGACGTCTTCGCCCGACTCGGGAAAACGCTGCTTGAAGGAGCGGCTGTGGAGGAACCGCTCGGACGGTCTTGCACGGCCTCGACGGGGAGGGCTTCCATTTTGAGTAGATTCATTTCACACCCGTCGCGGAGCGAGTCGAATACACTCCGGGGATCACTCGCGGAACATGGCGGCTGGCCGCTGGGCGCAGGCGCGAGAATCGCTTCCCCTTGAAACCAAGGAGGTGGTTCTTGGAGAACCGGCCGCTCGACGCCAAGGCCTACGGCGTGACGTTGACACCCGAAGGTCGCATCAACCAAGACGAGGCGCGTCGGGTGCTATCGCAGATCGCGCTCATCCGGATTACCCTCGACTGACCAAAAGACCGCTATCGGAAGGCCGGGCCGTCGAGCAGATAATCCCAGTGCTCGCCCGCTTCTTTCACGATCGCCGGTAGATCCACGTCCATCAAATAGCCTTCGTCGATGAGTTGGGTCGCCGCGAGCGCCACCTTCCCGAGGTACTCCTCGCGACTGGCGTAGCGCTCCTCGATCGAAAGGCGCGGATCGTGCGTCGATTCTCTTTCCGCCTTGGTGCGCGGAAACGGGATGAAGGATCCCGTGAACGTGGCGAGCATATCGCTCGGTCCGGACGCCGCGTTGAAGAGGTTCCACCCGGTGTACGTGCCGAGAGGGACCGCCTGTTCGGGCATGAGGATGCCCGTGACCTCGTTACCATCCTCGTTCACGGCAGGAACCATGGCGGGAAAGGACGAACCGACGAGCGGCGGCTCTTGGGTCACGATCCCCTCGGTTCTGAACCGTGGGCCATA
>JBOGJF010000119.1:0-7938 GCA_050747785.1 Vicinamibacteria bacterium | reverse complement strand
CTTCTGGAACGCCCGCAGGTTGTCGATTTGCTCGTGCTTCTCTCCCGGCGTGGCACGCGCCAGCTCGACCTTGGCGGGCTCGGCCCCCTGGGCCGCGTCAGGATCGAGAAACGTGTTGACCCCGATGATCGGTATCTCACCGCTGTCCTTCTTAAGCTCGTAGAGAAGCGATTCTTCCTGTATGCGGCTCCGCTGATACTGGAGCTCCATCGCCCCCAAAACCCCTCCGCGTTGGCTCAGCCGATCGAACTCCGCGAGCACCGCCTCCTCGACCAGGTCAGTAAGCTCCTGAATCAAGTAGGAGCCCTGCAGCGGGTTCTCGTTCTGCGCCATCCCGAACTCACGGTGGATGATCTGCTGGATAGCCATGGCCCGCCGCACCGACTCCGCGGTCGGTGTGGTGATGGCCTCATCGTAAGCGTTGGTGTGAAGCGAATTGCAATTGTCGTAGATCGCGGTGAGCGCCTGCAAGGTGGTACGAATATCGTTGAACTGAATCTCCTGCGAATGCAGCGACCGTCCTGATGTCTGGATATGGTACTTGAACATCTGACTGCGCGGATTGGCACCGTAGCGATCACGCAGCGTTATTGACCAGATTCGCCGGGCGACGCGCCCCATGACCGAGTACTCGGGCTCCAGTCCATTGCTGAAAAAGAAAGAGAGGTTCGGAGCGAACTCGTCGATATGCATCCCACGAGATAGATAGTACTCGACGTAGGTAAATCCGTTGGCCAGCGTGAAGGCGAGCTGGGTAATGGGATTCGCCCCGGCCTCGGCAATGTGGTACCCGGAGATGGAAACGGAATAGAAGTTTCGAACGCCCCGATCGATGAAGTACTGCTGAACGTCGCCCATCAACCGGAGCGAGAACTCCGTGGAAAAGATACACGTATTCTGAGCCTGATCTTCCTTCAGGATGTCCGCCTGTACCGTGCCGCGCACCACCTTGAGCGTGTCGTCCTCGATGCGATCGCGCTCCTCGCGGCCGGGCGGTCGACCGTGCCGACGGGTGAACTTGTCGACCTCCTGCTCGATCGCGGCATTGAAAAACATCGCCAGGACGGTCGGTGCCGGCCCGTTGATGGTCATCGAGACGCTGGTCAGAGCATGGGTTAGCTCGAAGCCCTGGTAGAGCTTTTCCATGTCGTCGAGGGTCGCGATGGAAACGCCTCCTTCGCCGATCTTCCCGAAGATGTCGGGACGCTCGTCGGGATCTTCGCCATAGAGCGTGACGCTGTCGAAAGCGGTGGACAGACGCTTGGCCTCGTCGTTGCGGCATAGAAAGTGGAACCGCCGGTTCGTTCGCTCCGGACCCCCCTCGCCGGCGAACTGACGGCGGGGTGATTCGGTGTCCCGCTTGAACGGATAGACGCCCGCGGTAAAGGGAAATTTACCAGGAAGATTCTCCTCGAGCTGAAACTTTAGGATTTCTCCCCAGTCTTCGAAAGGAGGGATCGCAACCTTGGGAACGCGCGACCCGGAGAGCGTTTCGACCATTGTCGACACCTCGACTTGCCGGTCGCGAACCTCAAAAGCGAACGTTCCTTCCCGGTACGCTCGGCGGAGCGTTTCCCAGTCCTCGACGAGCTCCCAACACTCGGGATCCAATTGGGCCCGGAGCTGGTCGAATCGAGCCGCGATCGCCTTCTTGGCCCGCTCGTCCTCGCACTCGTGCCTCGCTCCCTCCAATCGAAAAAGACGCCGGGCCAGCGAGACTTGCTCCTCGACCCAGGAGCGCCGGGATCGCGCCGCCTCCGCGATCTCTCCCAGGTAACGAACGCGGGCCTCCGGAATAAGGGGATGGCGTTCCCCGGTCACCACGCCCTCGGGAACCTTGAACCGGGACCGCAGGGGCGTTTGCAGCCTGTTCCCCAGGCGCTCGACGAGGGCCAGGTACAACGCGGTGACGCCGCGGTCGCCGAACTGGCTGGCGATGGTTCCGAAAACGGGTAGCGCGGTGTCGGAGACGTCTCGCGACACGTCCAGGTTGCGGCGCATCTGGCGACGGACGTCGCGGAGCGCGTCTTCGCTGCCGCGCCGGTCGAACTTGTTGATGGCAACGAGATCGGCATGGTCGAGCATGTCGATCTTCTCGAGCTGCGATGGCGCTCCATACTCCGCCGTCATGACGTAGAGGCCCACGTCCGAGATATCCACGACCGCCGAAGCACCCTGGCCGATGCCGCTCGTCTCGACGAGAATGACATCGAAGCCCCAGGCCTTGAGTATTTGGATGGCATGTTGGGTGGCTTCCGAAAGCTCCGAGCCCGACCCCCGCGTCGCCAGGCTGCGCATGTAGACGCCCGGCCGATAGATGGCATTCATCCGGATGCGGTCACCGAGGAGCGCTCCCCCGGTCTTACGCTTGGAAGGATCGATCGAGAGGATGGCGATTTTGAGCTTGGGGAAGTCCGTGACCAGACGGCGAACCAGCTCGTCGGTGAGGGAGCTCTTTCCGGCACCGCCCGTTCCCGTGATCCCCACGACCGGTACGACCCGCCCAGCGGCGCGGGCCTCGAGTGCGCCCACCCAAGGCGCGCCCAAGGGGAATGTCCCCGGGCCGGCCCCATCGAGCTCGGCAAGCGTGATGAGCCTAGCCAGCAAGGGAACGCTGCCCGACTTCCTGGTCGGCGTCGTTTCCATCGTCGCCAGGTTTGAGATGGCTGCCGGATCGATCGCGGGCGGCGGCAAGGCAAAGTCCGCGGACCGCAGCATGTCCCGGATGATGCCCTGCAACCCCAACCGCCGTCCGTCCTCGGGCGAGTAGATCTTCGTGACGCCGTAGTCTTCCAGCACCCGGATCTCGCTCGGCACGATGACGCCGCCACCCCCGCCGAAGACGCGAACGTGGGACGCCCCCCGTTCTCTCAGCTCGTCGACGAGGTAGCGATAGAACTCGAGGTGGCCGCCCTGGTAGGAGCTGACGGCCACCGCCTGCGCATCTTCCTGGATGGCGGAGTCGGCGATCTCGGCCACCGACCGGTTATGACCCAGGTGGATCACCTCCACGCCGGCGCGCTGCAGCAGGCGGCGGATGATGCTGATCGAGGCGTCGTGGCCGTCGAAAAGCGACGCGGCGGTCACGAAGCGGAGCTTGTTCCTCGGCCGGTAAGCCGGGGTCTTGGACGTCTCGATCAAAGGAGGACTACCTCTCACCCAGTGTACTCGACGCTGTACACCGGAACCGACACGCCAACCCCCTTGAACTTCGCGTCGCCGGCGTAGCGCAGGCGTACGGTCTTCTTGACGCTCGGATCGTAGAACTCGCCGTATAGGTCTTCGACCTCGTCACGGCGGGTGAGCGGGAGAACCTCCTCCACGGCTCGCAGCGCCTCACGGCTGATCGCGATTCCCTCGTTGAACAAGTTTCCCTCACGGTCGACTCTCACGAGCGCCTCGGCGAGATCGGCCAGCGGCTCCGAGCCGGGCAAGGCGCCGTCCGGCTCCTCTTCTCGCTTCGAGGCCGAGGACAACCTGCCCGCGAGGTTCACGTTCCGCCCGATGACCGTCGTGTCCTGTCCTCCCGAGCTACCGACGAAATGCGCCAGGTAGACCCGCCCATGGTGGACGCTGACGCCCATCGTGAACTCGGTCTGTCCTCCCTCTCGCAGCTCGCGAATCTTCTCCTGCAGCAGGATGGCGGTCCGGAGCGCGTTGAGCGCTCCATAGCGTGAGCTGTGGCGTGCAGCAAACGTGATCATCATCCCGTCTCCCAAGAACTTGTCCACCTCGCCTCCGAAGCGGTCGATGATCTCGACGAAGGGATCGAACACAGTATAGAGCTCTCGCGTCAGATCCCGCTCCGAGACCAAGCCCTCGGACGTCTTGGTGAATCCTCGCAGATCCAGGAACATCACCGTGGCGTTGACCGCGTTGCCGCTCACTTCCACCGATTCGGAATACCGGTAGAAGCGTATCGGTCCCCCGTACTGTTCGTAGATCTGCGCTTCGCTCATCGGCGAGGGTAGGAGGCGGATGTGATCCCGAACGTGTGAAATGATCTCGAACCTTTGCACCGCGTGCGCCAAGTCGTCGAAGGCTTCGAGCAACGTGAGCGGGTTCACGCCGGCGTCGATTTGGGCCTGTAGCGAACGCGCGCGCAGCAGCTTCTTGCCGAGCTCCCAGACATCGGAGAGCAGGTGCCGGCGGACCTCTTGGTTGAAGAGCATCCTGGTCATGTTCACCGGAAGGAGATAACTCTCCCTTTCGATGGACGGCAGCTCGCGGGCGAGCTTCGCGAAAAACGATGAATCGTTCGTGAGCAGCCGGGCCTCGATCTCCTTGAAGAGCAGATCGTAGATTTCCGAGAACACGTCGGGCCGTATTCCGAAGCGGCTGTTGTTCGCGAGGATCGCCGCGAACTCCACCTCACCGATGCTGGTAAGGGTCAAGGGAAGCTGATCGTCGATGATGGCATCCACCAAAGACAGGCGAACGTAGCGACCCAGAATGAATCCGAGTTGACCCGGGCGACCCTGTTCGACTTGACGGCCGGCCGCCTGCCAGACGTTTCGAAGAAAGCGGGCCAGAAGAGGATGGATGGCGAACTTCGCTCGCTGCAACAAGGGTGTCCCGCCGGTCAGGCGAGCCACGATGTCGGCGATCTCTTTCGAGTGGGACAGCCAAAAGAGGTTCACCAGCCCGATGCGCCGATCTTGCATCAACGAGTTGACTAGGGTTCGCTCGAGCAGGCCGGCATACTCTTGCTCCGCGTTCGACGCCGCCGGCTTGACGCCCTCGCGCGCCGCTTCCGGGCAAATCTCTAGGAAGAGATGGGTCAGGTACCCTTGCGCAAACCTTTGTAGCTGGGGGTGATGTTGGACGTAGTAGACGATCTCCTCCCCTTCGGCCAGCTCCCCGGCGGGTAGAGGAGGCAGGCGGCCACCGAGGAGGCGTTCGGCCTCATCGCGGCTCCCTTCGATGAATCGGGTGGGGGCGAGACCCTTGACGAGAGGTGAAGAAGGCGCCATGAAGGGGACCACCCACTCAAAAGAGCGCCAGAGGCGGCTTACTGCTCGTTGGTGTTGATGAGCTCTTTCAGTTCCTTGCCCGGCTTGAAATAAGGAACCTTCTTGGCGGGCACGTCCACTCTTTCACCGGTCTTGGGGTTGCGTCCCTTGCGCGACTCCCGTTGCCGGATCCGAAAGCTACCGAAGCCGCGGAGCTCGATCTTATCGCCCCGGTGGAGAGCATTGATGATGCTCTTGAAGACGGTGTCCACGATGATCTCGGAGTGTTTCTTGGTGAGGTCCGAGACCCTGGAGACCTCTTCTATCAATTCGGCCTTAGTCATGTTCCACGACTCCTTGGTTTTGGTGAACGTTCCGAAAGACCCAAAAAATATCGAGCTCGGTCCGTGGCCGGCCGTGGTCAAGCTTCACAAGAGACCCCTCGCGCCTAGCCCTCGGTCTTACCTTCTTTCTCTTGGCTTTCCCGTGTTCCTTCCGCTCGCTCCGCTCTCTGACCCCCTTCGTCACCGGCCGGCTCGCGAGGCTCCGGCGATTTGAAGTAGTCACCCAAAGTCGCGTTGGGGGAGCCCGAGCTCGAGGTAAGCGCCTCGTACTCGGCGGAGCCGATATCCATGTCGAGAGCCCGAATGGAGAGACCGATCTTGCGGTCCGCGTCGCTCATCTTGATGATCTTCATCCTGTGAGTCTCTCCCACTTCGAGCTTGTCCTCCGGCTTTTCGACCCGCTCCTCGTCGAGCTCGGAAACGTGCAAGAGCCCCTCGACACCTTCCTCGATCTCCACGAAGGCTCCAAAGTTGGTGAGACGAACGATCTTGCCTTCCACGACATCGCCGACTTTGTGGCGCCGAACGAACTCTTCCCAGACGTCGGTCGCGAGCTGCTTGAGCCCGAGCGATAGCCGCTGATTCTCGGGATCGATGTTGAGCACGACCGCCTCGACCGTATCGCCCTTCTTGAGGACCTCGGAAGGATGTTTGATGCGCTTGCTCCAGGTCAGGTCCGAGATGTGAATGAGACCGTCGATCCCTTCCTCGACCTCGACGAAGGCACCGAAGTCGGTCAGGTTCCTCACCTTGCCTTCGATGCGCGCGCCAGGCTGGTATTTTTCCGCCAAGAGCTCCCAAGGGTTGGGCTCGACCTGCTTCAGGCCGAGGCTGATGCGACGCTCGCCAGGATCCACCTGGAGCACCATGGCTTCGACCGGGTCTCCCACCGTGAGAACCTTGGAAGGATGCTTCACTCGCTTGCTCCAGGACATCTCGGAGACATGAATGAGGCCTTCCACTCCCGGCTCGAGCTCGATGAAGGCGCCGTAGTCGGTGAGGCTTACGACCTTACCCTTCACGCGGCTGCCGACCGTGAAGCGCTCCGATGCCGACTCCCACGGATCGGGACTGAGTTGCTTGTATCCAAGCGAGACCCGCTCCGTTTCGCGATCGAACTTCAGTACGACGACCTCGACCTGATCCCCGACGTTGAGGATCTCCGAAGGATGGTTGATGCGCCCGTAGGACATATCGGTGATGTGCAGCAATCCATCGATGCCGCCGAGATCGATGAAGGCCCCGTAGTCGGTGAGGTTCTTGACGACCCCTCGGAAGACGCGGCCCTCTTCCAACGCGTCGAGCGTCTTGCCCTTCCGATCCGCGAGCTCTTCCTCCAACACGACCTTGCGGGAGAGCACGATGTTGCCGCGCTTCTTGTTGACCTTGATCACGCGCATCCGGAGCTCCTGACCTCTCAGGCTCTCCAGGTTGCGCACCGGGCGCACGTCGACCTGCGATCCCGGCAGAAAGGCGCGCACTCCGATATCTACCGCGAGACCACCCTTGATGCGCTCGATCACTCTTCCGGTGACGACCGCTTTGTTCTGGTAGGCGGCCTCGATGTCGTCCCACACCTTCATCTTCTCGGCTTTTTCACGGGACAGGATCAGATAACCTTCCCGGTCTTCCGCCTTTTCGAGAAGTACGTCCACGTCGTCACCGACCTTGACGGTCATGTTCCCGAACTCGTCGTAAAACTCTTCCGCGCGTATGAGGCCTTCGGATTTATAGCCGACATCCACGACGACTTCGCTGGGGGAGATCTGGAGCACTCGTCCCCTCACCACCTCGCCTTCGGCGATGTTGCTGTTGTACTGGTCGAGAAGCCGCTCGTACTCTTCGACCGGAATGGATTCCTCCTCGTCTCGTCCTTGCTGCGCGGCGCCTCTCTCGAGCGTGCCGTCGTCGATGTCGTTAGCTTCAGGCATTAAGTTTTGTTACCTCCTGCGGATTCTTCGTCCTGGCGATCGAGTGAGACTGGAAGGGAATGCGGATTGTGGCTCGCGTCGCCGATTGCGGGGGCTTCCCGCAAGCCGTTATCCTACTCTATTTTACGGGGGCCGTCAAGACCGGACCGGGCGCACTCCGAGATGCGCTCCCGGGCCTTCCGTTCCAGGGTTTCGAGGGTTTCCTCCGCGCCGAGCCGGCTCGTATCGACCTCGATGGCGTCCGGGGCCCGCGCCAAAGGGGCGTGTTGACGGGCCCGATCGATGGCGTCCCGCCTCCGCAGCTGCTCCCCGACCCCCTCGGGTGTCACTCCTGGCACGCCAGCCTGCTCCCGGTACCTCCGCTCCGCCCGCACGAACGGGTCGGCGACGAGGAAGATCTTGAGCTCCGCGTCGGGGAAGACCACGGTTCCGATGTCCCGCCCCTCCAACACCACGCCGCCGTCCTTTCCGAGCCGCCTCCAAAGATCCATGAGCGGCTGGCGGACCTCCGGATAGACCGCGATGCGGGACGCGGCGGCCGTGACTTCGGCGATCCGAATGGCCTCGCCCACGTCTTCGCCGTCTAGAAAGATCCTCTCGTTATGATCCCCGCCAAACCGAATGTCGCTGCGCACGGCCAAGTCGTGAAGGGCCGCCGGATCCTCGAGATCGACCCCAGAACGTAGGGCCCTGAGCGCCACGGCCCGGAAC
>JBOGJF010000118.1:0-4867 GCA_050747785.1 Vicinamibacteria bacterium | reverse complement strand
ACGATGTTTACCACTGAGGCTCTGGAAGAGCTCTGTGGGGCTCTCGTCGAGCTCCTACCCGGAGACCTGGACAAAGTGTATCTGGTCGCCGGAGGCTCGGAAGCGACGGAAACGGCGCTCAAGCTCGCTCGCCAGTACCATCTGGCGCGTGGGAAGCCCAACAAGCACAGGATGATTGGTCTCTGGCCGAGCTACCACGGCAACACACTAGCCGCCCTCTCGGTCGGTGGTCGTGCTCCTCTGCGGGCGCCTTACGAGCCTCTCCTTTCTGATTTTCCCCACGTTCCGGCGGCCTATTGCTATCGCTGTCCGTGGAAGAGTCATCCTTCCAACTGCGGAGTATTGTGTGCCGAAGAGCTCGAAGCACTCATCGAACGTGATGGTGCGGAGAACTTCGCCGCCTTCATCGCTGAACCGGTAAGCGGTGCCGCGGCGGGCGCCGCGGTGCCGCCGCCCGAGTACTTCCCTCGCATTCGCGAGATCTGCGATCGCTACGATCTGCTGTTCATCGCTGACGAGATCCTGACCGGGCTCGGCCGTACCGGGAGATACTTTGCCATGGAGCACCACGGCGTCGTGCCCGACATCCTCCTCATGGGGAAAGGCCTGAGCGGTGGCTATGCCCCGGTGGGTGCGGTGGCGGTGAACCACCGGCTGATCGACGCGATCCGCGAGAAATTTGACAGCTTCACGCACGGCTTCACGTTCTCCCACCATCCCGTAGTGGCGGCGGCCTGTCGTGAGACAGTCGCCATCCTGAAGCGCGAGGACTTGGTGAATCGAGTCGAGAGGTTGGGAGCGTACTTTCAGAAGAAGCTCGGGTCGCTAGAGCGATTCTCTTTCGTGGGCGACATCCGCGGCCGCGGTCTGCTGGCCGGAATCGAGCTCGTTCGTGACCTTGAGACCAAGGAGCCTTTTCCCCGATCCCGAAAGCTCGTCGAGGAAATAACCGCTCTCGCCTTTCGGAACGGCCTTCTCGTTTATCCTTCCACCGGCTGCGCCGACGGCGTGGACGGAGATCTCATTACGCTTGCTCCCCCCTTCGTCATCGATGAAGAACGGATCGATCTCATCGTGGAGCGATTGGAGAAGACGTTCTCAGAGCTACGACCCTGAGCGAAGGACCATCGGGAGGCATCATGGCGACCACGCAAGACAACCAGATGAAGGTCACGTACACAACGTCCGCGGCCGACATGGAACAGATCCATCGAGCCTTCGACGAGGCTCTCGAGAAAGTCCGGGCCGAGTGCGGCGAGGACTACCCGGTCTACGTCAACGGACAGGAGCTGCGCTCGGACACGCCTCCCCTGATAGACACCTCCCCCATCGATACCAGCCTGGTGCTGGGTCGCTTCACATCGGCCACCGTCGAGCACGTGAACCAGGCCATAGAAACCGCCTATCAGGCGCGTCGCAAATGGGAAAAGCTGGGTTGGGAAAAACGAGTCGAGATCCTGCGCAAGGCGGCCGAGCTCATCCGAAGGAACAAGTTCGAGCTCGCGGCGTGTATGAGCCTAGAGGTCGGCAAGAGTCGTTTGGAGTCGCTTGGCGACGCCGAAGAGTCCGCGGATCTCATCGACTACTACGCCTGGCAGATGGAGAATGCCACTGGCTTCCGCCAGAAGATGAACAAGATCACCTCCGTCGAGGACAATACCGACATCCTACGGCCGTTCGGAGTCTTCGTCTGCATCTCTCCTTTCAACTTCCCCCTGGCTCTGGCGGCCGGCATGTCCTCCGCGGCCCTGGTGAGCGGAAACACGCTCGTTCTGAAGCCGGCTCAAGACACGCCCTGGACCGGACTGAGGCTCTACCAGATCTACCGCCAAGCCGGTGTCCCCGAGGACGTCGTCCACTTCATCACCGGAAGGGGCTCGGTCATCGGCGACGTACTCTGGCAGCACCCGAAAGTCGCGGGAGTGGCGTTCACGGGCTCGAAGGAAGTCGGCATGCGCATCTTCCAGGGCCTGAGCACGAAGTGGGTCAAGCCTTGTCTCGCCGAGCTCGGTGGAAAGAATCCTTGCATCGTGATGGACTCCGCCGACCTCGACGCCGCCGCGGAAGGCGTGATGCGCGCCGCCTGGGGTCTACAGAACCAGAAGTGCAGCGCGTGCTCTCGAGTCTACGTCCACAAGAAGGTGGCCAAGGAGTTCACCGAGAAGCTCATCGATAAGACCAAGGCCATCAAGACCGGCGACCCGACCGAGCGGGACGTGTTCTTCGGGCCGGTGATCAACGAGAAAGCGGTCAAGACCTTCGAGCGTGCGGTCGAGACGGCGCAGAAAGACGGTGAGATCCGTCTCGGCGGCCGGCGCATTACGAGCGGCGCGTTCTCCAAGGGCTATTTTGTGGAGCCGACCATCGTCACGGCTCCGCTCACGAGCTCGCTATTCCGGGAGGAGTTCTTCGTCCCCTTGCTTGCCATCGGCGAGGTGGATTCCCTCGATCGAGCGATCGAGGAAAGCAACAAGGCCGAGTACGGCCTGACCGCCGGCATCTTCTCGAGAAGATCGGAAGAAGTGGAGAAGTTCTTCGATGAGATCGAGGCGGGCGTCACCTACGCCAACAAGCGCACCGGTGCAACGACCGGAGCCTGGCCGGGCGCTCAACCGTTCTGTGGCTGGAAGGGCTCCGGCTCGACGGGAAAGGGCGGCTGCGGTCCCTACTACGTGATGCAGTTCATGCGAGAGCAAAGCCGCACCGTGATCGAGGAGAAATGAACCGATGACCGCGAGACCGAGCAAGGGCGAACAGACCCGGGACTACCCTAGGATTCTCGTCCCTCCGCCGGGACCGAAGAGTCGGGAAGTCGTGGAGAGGGACCGGGAGTGGTCCTCGACTTCTTACATCAAGGCCTACCCGCTGGTGGTCTCCCACGGACGGGGTGCAATGCTCGAAGACGTGGATGGGAATCGATACCTAGACTTCATGGGTGGCATCGCGGTCGCGTCGACGGGTTATGCCCATCCCAAGGTCGTCGCCGCCATCGCCGAGGCCGCCGGGCGTTTCCAGCATCTCTGCGGAACGGATTTCTATTCCGAATCGATGGCGGCCTTGATGAAGCGTTTGGCCAAGCTCGGGCCCGGCCCCAGTAAGAAGCGCGTCTTCCTCACCAATTCCGGGACCGAGGCGGTTGAGGGAGCAATCAAGCTGGTGCGATCCTCGACGCGGCGTTCGGACCTCATCGCATTCCAGGGTGCTTTTCACGGGCGCACCTATGGCAGCATGAGCCTGACGTCGAGCAAGGCGAAACAACGAGCGCACTTCGGACCCTTCCTCCCCGGCGTGCATCACGTTCCCTACCCCAACCCGTATCGTTTGGAGACCGGAGGCCGGGACGCGGGCGACTTCGTTCTGGATCTGATTCGCAACGATCTCTTCAAGAGGCATCTCTCTCCCGATGACGTCGCAGCGGTCTTCGTGGAGCCGATGCAGGGTGAGGGCGGCTACGTGATCCCTCCCGCCGGATTCCTCGCCGGCATGAGAGAGCTCTGTGACCAGCACGGTATCCTTCTCGTCTTCGACGAGATCCAGACCGGCGCCGGACGCACCGGAAAGATGTGGGCGGCGGAGCATGTCGGCGTCGAGCCCGATGTCCTGCTCTCGGCGAAGGGATTGGGCTCGGGCCTCCCCATCGGCGCCATCATCGCCAAGGAGTCGATCATGAAGTGGGAGGCCGGCTCCCACGGCTCGACCTTCGGAGGCAACCCCATTTGCTGCGCCGCGGCGCTGGCCACCCTGGATCTCCTAGAGGGCGGGCTCATGGACAATGCCGGCAAGATGGGCGAGCGTTTGCTGTCGGGACTGAGGGACCTACGGACTCGCCACGAAGTCATCGGCGACGTCCGGGGGTTGGGCCTCTTCGTTGGCATCGAGCTCGTGGAGGATCGGAAGACGAAGGCGCCCGCGAAGACCCTGGCCCACGATCTGGAGCAAAGTCTCTTTCAAAGGGGACTGCTCGTCCTTCAATGCGGCGAGAGCGTCATACGCATGGCGCCGCCCCTAGTCATCGACGAAAAGCACGTGGACACAGCGCTTCAGATCTTCGACGAGTGCCTCTCGGAACGAGCCCGGTGACGACACCAGAACAGAGCCTGGTTCGTGAGCTGGGCGCCTGGGATGCCACGCTCATCACCATCGGCTCCGTTCTAGGAGGCGGAGTCTTCATCACCACCGGAGACATCGCGCGCTCACTTCCTCATGCTGGCCTCATCTTGCTGATTTGGCTGGTGGGCGGCCTTCTGACTCTTGCCGGTGCACTCACCTATGCCGAGCTCGGGGCCATGTTTCCTCGCGCCGGCGGCCAATACCACTTCCTCAAAGAAGCCTATGGTCCGCTCTGGGGATTCCTTTTCGGCTGGGCCTCGTTCTTCGTCATCATGAGTGGCGGTATCGCCGCCATTGCGGTGGGATTCGGGGAGTACCTGGGAGCTTTTCTGCCCTTCTTTTCTACCGACCACGTCCTCTTTTCCATTCCTCTGAGCGCTTCCGTCTCCTGGAGCGTGAACGGCGGCCAGCTCGCGGGAGCCCTGGCGATCGTCTTCCTGACGCTCGTCAACTATCTCGGAGTCCGAGAGGGCGCCGCCTTGCAGAACCTCGTCACCCTCGCCAAGGTCGGCTCGCTGCTGGGCCTCGCGGCTCTCGGACTCTTGGCGAGCCCACGGGTGGATGCGGTGGCGCAGATTGCCGCGCCTTTGCCCGAGATGAACCTCGTCGCCGCGTTCGGCGTCGGCATGATCGCCGCTTTATGGAGCTACGACGGCTGGTACGCGGTCTCCAACTTGGCGGGCGAGATGAAAAACCCATCGCGCGACTTGCCGGTGGGGATCATTTGGGGCGCCATCGCCATCACGCTCCTCTACAC
>JBOGJF010000117.1:0-8513 GCA_050747785.1 Vicinamibacteria bacterium | reverse complement strand
GTGGTCAGCGGCCCCTTGATCCCGACGAGGTATTCCGTGAAAGCGTCGAAGGTCTGCTGGGGGAGCCATTCGCCGGTCTCGTTGAAAGCCTTTTCTCCGGCGAGAACCTCGTACCAGACGAGACGGCGCTTGCCGCGATAGGCTTTCTCGACGGCCGCGTCGAAGACCCGTTGGCTCGCACGCCAGATGTCGCGACCGGTGCCGTCGCCTTCGATGAAAGGAATGATAGGTTGGTCGGGAACCTTGAGCTTGCCGCTCTTGATTTCGATGCGGCCGCCTTCTTTGGGCGGTTCGGTAGGTCGACTGACAGCCATGAGACTCCTGTTCGG
The DNA here is from genome assembly GCA_050747785.1 of Vicinamibacteria bacterium. Lineage (GTDB taxonomy): Bacteria > Acidobacteriota > Vicinamibacteria > Marinacidobacterales > DATDRI01 > CBDANW01. The sequence continues at coordinate 8,184 of JBOGJF010000117.1, read as the reverse complement.
TTTGGTTTGTTACTGCGCTGGGGGCACAGAATTTTCGAGCCAATGGCTTCGGTGGACGCTGTGCTCAGCTCGTCAAAGGGTGTTCAGTGAAACACATCCAGGCAGTAAAAATCAACTCTTTCGCTGGACCGGGCTCTAGTCTATGTCAGGCTTCAGCCGTTGGCTAGCCTTTGCGCGATCTCGGCAGGCGCGAGCTCGAGGCATCCCGCGTGAGCGCGGAGGGCGTGGCGGGGCATCTCCGGCACGAGACACGTCTCCGCCTTTTGCACGAGCACCGTTCCACCTCGCTTCACCATCCGCTTGATACCATCGACGCCATCTCTTCCCTCCCCGGAAAGCACGACCGCGCACGTCGTCGTGGGCCGGAAGTAGGCCGCGGACCGGAAGAGCGCCGTAATCGAGGGGCGGTGTCCGCCGATCATGCGCCCGCGCTGCGGGGCCACGGAATCCGGTCCATCGAGCACCAGATGAGCGTCCGCGGGTGAAAGATAGACGGTGCGCGGCGCCAGGGGCTGTGCCCGATTACAGATCTCGACCCGCAAGCCTGTCTCCGCCTCCAGCCAGCGGGCATAGCCCGCGAGAAAGCCCGAGGCGAGGTGTTGCACCAAACAGACCGAGCCTCTGAAGGACGGCGGCAGGCGGCGAAGAATATCCGTGGTCGCCTGGATGCCTCCCACGGCGCCACCCACCAGGATCAAGCGGGGCGACGGGCCAATCGATCCATCGGGTGCCGAAGGGGCGGGGCGTCGGCAGGAGGCTGCGGCGATACAGGACCGCGCCGCCACCTCGATCCGTTTCACCAGGCGTCGCGTGAGAGGCGATGGGCCTCCGGAGGACGGACCACGAGGAAGTAGATCCACCGCTCCCTCGTCCAAGGCGACGAAAGCCAAGCTCTCGGCACTCGAGTCGGGCTCGGCAGTGATCAGGATCGGGGATGGCGCATGCTCCATGATGTGTCGTGTCGCCAGAGCGACGCGCAAGATGGGCAACCCAGCGTCCATGACGATCACGTCGGGCTTCAGGCGATGCGTCAGCAGGATGGCTTCTTCACCGTTTCGAGCCACTCCCACCGATTGCCCGACACCCGAGTCCTGCAAAGCCCGCGATATGAAGTTGGCTTGGAAGGGAGAGTCTTCGGCGATCAGAACTCGAATCATCGACTCGGCGACCTCGCGGAAAAGAGCCGATACTAGGCAAGACCGGCTCTCCAGTCAAGAGCCGACGTCGAAAGAAAAACGACCTTACTCCGGGATGCTCCGCCTTACTCCGGCTCGAGGGCCGGTCGGTCGAGTCCAAGGAACACCCAGACGTCCTTACCCACCCGGGACTCGAAGGTTTCGGCACAGGACGGAATCTCACCGACTCTCTCGTCGAGATGGATTCGCTCCACGCGGTGCATCGGGAAAAAAGTCGTCGACAACCCCATGGTTCCCTCACCGCGAGCGACCGAGCGCGTCCAATCCTCAAAGGAGTCCAGATCGATTCCCCGGATGCTCACGCCCGCACCGCTCATCGACATCAGAATCCCCCAAACCTTTTCCCGTGGGCTGTGGAGGTTGAGGACCACGGGAGAATGCCTGCCGATATCCATAACCGACCTCAGAGTCTTGGCGTGCGACGCCCGAAGAAACGCTTCATTCGCCGGATACCTTCTTCGATCGCTTCCCGCGAGGTTGCGAATGAAACGCGGAAATGGCCTTCGCGATCGAAGGCCGGTCCCGGCACGACCGCTACCTGCTCCTCTTTCAACAGAGCGGATGCGAGCTCGGTCGCGCTCCCGACGCCCTTGCCTAGATACGCCGTGATGCCGGGAAACAAATAGAAGCCTCCTTTGGGCTCCACACACGTGACGCCGGGGATCTCGAGCAACGCCACCCGCAAGCGATCTCGCCGAAAGCGGTACTCGGCGACCATCTCGAGCACCGAGGAAGGGTCCCCGCGAAGCGCCTCGAGCGCCGCCTGCTGTGAAATGGAAGAGGCGTTGGACGTCATATGACTCTGGAGTTTGGCACAGCCCCCGATCACTTCCTTCGGGCCCATTGCCCAACCGAGTCGCCACCCGGTCATCGCGAACGATTTGGAAGCGGTCCCCGCGATGAGGAACCGAGCCCCGAGGCCTTCGCGCAACCTCCGGAGCGCGGCCGAGGGAAGCGGATCGTAGCTCAGCTTCCCGTAGGCATCGTCCCAGAGGATGTAGAACCCGTGGCTGGCGGCGAGCTCCCCGAGCCTGTCGAGATCTTCGGCCTCCACCATCGCTCCCGCCGGGTTGGAAGGGAAGTTCAGCAAGACCACTTTGGTGCGAGACGTTACCGCCGCGCCCACCAGCTCCGCCGAGATCCGAAAGCCTTCCGACTCCTTGGTCTCCGCAAAGATCGGCTTGGCCTCGAGGAGTCGAGCCTGCTCCGAAAAAGTCTTCCAGTGCGGGTTCGGGATCACGATCTCGTCTCCCGGATCGAGCAGCGTCATCACGAGATTGAAGAGGGCGTGCTTTCCTCCGTTGGTCACGATGACCTCGGCAGGCTCGAACTCGAGGCCGTAGTCCGCACGGTAGCGATCGCAAACAGCCTGCCGGAGCTCGGTGGTGCCGGGGTTCAAGGTGTAGTGCGTGTGGTTCTCGCGGATCGCGCGGTGGGCGGCTTCCTTGATGTAATCGGGGGTGGGAAAGTCTGGCTCACCGGCGCCGAAGTCGACGACGTTCGCTCCCTCCGATCGAAGCCGGGCCGCTTCGGCCATCACCGCCATGGTGGGAGACTCAGAGAGCCGGGAGAGCCGGCGAGCGAGGGTCACGCCCACCCTACCTTCCTTACTGGCCCTACTGGCGGCGCGCGAGTCGGCCGGCGAGGTCATCGATCTTACGGGGCCTTCCCGGCCCTCCCGAGCTTCTCCTTGAGGCGTCGCTCGACACCGGCAGGTACCAACCCGTGAATCGAGCCGCCGAGCTCGGCCACTTCCTTCACCAGCCGCGAGCTCACGTACGAGTATTCCTCGGCGGGCATCATGAATACGGTCTCGATCGAGGGTGCGAGCCGTCGGTTCATGAGGGCCATCTGGAACTCGTACTCGAAGTCGGAAATGGCTCGTATGCCGCGCACGATGGCGGCCGCCTTCTTTTTCTTGGCGTAGTCGACCAGCAACCCGGTGAAAGAGTCCGTCTCGACGTTTTCTCGATCGGCGAAGGCCTCGGTGATCATTTCGATGCGGTCCTCGACCGAGAAGAGCGGTGATTTCTCGACGTTGCGCAGCACCGCCACGATGATCTTGTCGAAGAGCGAGCTGCCGCGGCTAATGATGTCGATGTGTCCCAGGGTAAGCGGATCGAACGTACCCGGATAGATCGCCGTGCGAATAGCCATTGGAGGAGACTCGCCGAAGTTTAGCATAGCGTCGGTGAGGGCGAAAACGTCAGCCGGCGTCAAACCGAGTAAAACGTGAGACAACTCTCTCCGGCCCGCACCTCACGCACTTTGGTGAGGCCGCCGTAAGTGTCCGCGAGAGCCGTCTTGTGATGATGCTCCAGAATCACGAGCCCTCCCTGGCCTGCCAACGAGGCGGCATCGATTCTCTGTAGGAGCAATGCGTGGAGATCGGATCGATAGGGAGGGTCGAGGAAGATGATATCGAACGTCTGCTCGCGTGAGGCTAGAACCCCAATGGCCGCGGTAGCCTCCCGTCTCAGGAGCACCGCGTCGTTGTCGAGGCCCAACCGCTCGAGGTTCTTGCGAATCGTATCGGCGGCGGCTCGATTGCGCTCCACGAACGTGACGTGCGCCGCGCCCCGGGAAAGAGCTTCCAGACCGAGCGCGCCCGCGCCGGCAAAGAGATCGAGAACGCGCGCGCCCGGCAATCTCGGAGCGAGGATGTCGAAGAGGGATTTCTTCAATCGGCCACCGGTAGGCCTCGTCCGGCTGCCCCGCGGTGTCCCGATCTCCATCCCCCGGAACTTGCCACCCGCTATCTTCATCTCGCGCGACCCCCTATCCGGCGGTGGCCAGACCAAAGCGGCGTCCCCACGTCTCGATCGCGTGGTTGACGATGCGATCCCGTTCCGTGGTCGGAGGGGACGCAACCAAGGCCTCGGCTTCCCGCCTGGCCACCTCGAGCAGGTCCCGATCCCTTACCACGTTGGCAACGCGGAACAAGGGCTCTCCCCACTGTCTCGTTCCGAAATAGTCGCCGGGGCCGCGGATGTCCAGGTCCCGCTCGGCGATCTGAAATCCGTCGTTGGTCTCCGCCATCGCCTGGAGACGGCGCTCGGCCTCGGACGACAACGGAGAACGGTAGACGAGAACCGCAGCCGATCGAGCCGTTCCTCGTCCGACGCGGCCACGCAGCTGATGGAGCTGGGAGAGACCGAACCGCTCCGCTTGCTCGATCACGATGAGCGTGGCGTTCGGAACGTCCACGCCCACTTCCACCACCGTCGTCGCCACCAAGATATCCACCTCGCCCGCCGCGAAGGCCGACATCGCTTCGTCCCGCTCGGCGGCATTCATGCGTCCGTGCACGAGCGCCACGCGGCGATGGGAGAACGGTCCAGTTGCAAGGAGGCGGTGGGTCTCGACGGCGGCCTTGAGATCCGAGCGCTCCGATTCTTCCACCACCGGACAGATGACGTAGACCTGATGGCCCGCGGTCACGTGTTCTTCGATCAAGCGCCGGACCTGCTCCCGTTGGTCGCTCGTTACTAGCAAGGTATCGACGGTCGGCCGCCCCGGAGGGAGCTCATCCAATATGGAATGATCCAGGTCTCCATAGAGCGCCATCGCCAACGAACGCGGAATCGGCGTCGCGGTCATCACCAGAAGGTCCGGCGCGTAGCCCTTGCCGCGGAGCTCGGCCCGCTGCAAGACGCCGAACCGATGCTGCTCGTCGATCACCACCAAGCCAAGCGACCGGAATCGTACGCCCTGCTGAATGAGCGCGTGCGTACCGACGACCAAGTCGATCTCACCGGCGGCGATGGATTGCAACAGGTCGTCTCGCTCGCTCTTCTTGAGCGCCGATGTCAAAAGAACGATCCGGTAACCGGCTCGACTCAGGATCCGCGAGACGTTCGCGAAATGTTGCTCCGCCAACACCTCGGTCGGAACCATGACCGCCACCTGCGAACCGTTCTCCATCACGATCATGGACGCCAGGACGGCGACAATCGTCTTTCCCGAGCCCACGTCGCCTTGCAGCAGCCGCTGCATCGGGCGCGGCGACGAGAGCTCCTCGGCGATCGTCTTCGACACTCTTCTCTGCGCCTCGGTCAATCGAAACGGGAGGACCTGGCGCACCTTGTCCCGGATGCGGTCGTCCACCTCGAAAACCCGCGGCTTGGCGAGCGATGCGGCCGCCTGTCTGCGAAGGGCGATCCCGACGGAGAACGAGAAGAGCTCCTCGAGGATAAGACGCAATTGAGCGGGAGAGCGGAACGCGTTGTAGAGCTCGAGCGAGGTGCCTTCTTCGGGAAAGTGGGCGCGCGACAGCGCTTCGCGGAGGGGAGGCAAGCCGTAGCTCCGGCGCAACGCATCGGGTAGTAGGTCGGGCAGCTCGCGCGGGAGGTTCTCGAGAAGCGAGTGACAGATTCGCCTGAGCATTCGAGGGCTGATGGGTCCCACCCGCTCGTAGACGGGCACCACGCGCCCGGTGTGGGTGGGCTCGAAGTCACCCTCTTCGACTAGCTCGTACTGAGGATTCTTTAGCTGGAGGCCGCCCCCCCGCCGCGCCACGTGGACCCTCCCGTAGAGCAGCACGCGACGGCCCGTCTGGAATAGGTCCTTGAGAAACTCTTGGTTGAACCACACGGCCGTGATCGAGCCCGAGTCATCGTCGAAGACCGCCTCAAGGATCTTGAATCTCGGCCGGCGCGTTCGCCTCACCTGGACACCGAGAACCCGGGCCAGCACCGTGACGTCCTCTCCGGGGCGGAGATCCCGGATGACCCGCACTCGACTACGGTCTTCGTAGCGAAAAGGGAGATAGAAGAGGAGATCGAGCGCGGTGTGGATCCCGATCTCCGCCAAGGCTTCCGCCTTGCGGGGACCGACTCCTTTTACGTATTGGACTTTCGCGGAAAGCTCGAGCATTCACCGAGGTCCCGGTGCAGGAGCGGGCGGGGGCGAACGTCGCCGCCCGACTTCAACGAGCCGGCGGGGCGAGGTGGGTCTGGGCGTCCTTTTCGGTGCCGCCTTGCCGAAGAATGAGCCTGCCGGTCCGAAATCTCGCACTGGTCAGGCCGTAAGGCAACGGAAAGACATCGTCCAGACGAACACCCCCGGGTAGCGCCGGACTCTTGGAAGCATCGCTCAGGAGCCGATCGATGAGAGCCTGCGGAACAGGGATCCCGGCGAGGGTCACCTTTTCGAACTCCACCTGCCCCACCCCACCCTCGGCGCGCACCCGCGCCAGAATTTCCAACGGGACCTCACCCTCGAGGTAGTTCGTCAGCATCGAATCCCCGAGATACGCCTGAAGCAGCTTCATGTCGAGCATCGCTCCGCCCCGGAGCTCATCCTGGCCGAACCGCACCCATGGCTCCGTCACTTCTTCCGGTAAGTGCTCGGACAACCGGTAGAGCAAGTACGCGTTCGCCTCTTCCTCCGTCACGTCGTAACGGTTGGCGCTTTCGGCGCCCTCGGCGTGCCGCTGGCGAATCATTTGAAGCTTGCGATCGAGGGAGTCCGCAGAGGAAGGATCAATCTTCTTGGCCGAGGAGGACGCTGGCTCTTGGGTCGGCTTGCGCAGCGGAGAAACAAAGGCCGCCATGAGCCCGAAGGCGGCGACCAGGCCCAGTGCCGGCTTAACCATGGCCCTCATAGCGCCATACTACCCAAGCTCTTCGAGAATCGGCAAGCCTCGCGGGCGATGACCCCGATGTCCGGCCGGCAGAGCCTCTACGGTTGGCTCGTGGTCAAGCCCGACAGACTTAGCAGGCGCTCGAGCAGCTCACGCGCTTCTTCATCCTCGCTGTCGAGCTCGGTCGCCCGCTCCGCCAGGGCTCGGGCTTTGTCGAGCTCACCCATGGTCTCGTAGAGCTCGGCGAGCCGAAGAAGAGTAGGACCGTCTTCGTGGTTCCATAACGCCACCTGCAGCTCACCAGCGGCCTTGTCGAGCTCGCCCATTTCCTCGAAAACCTCGGCGAGCTCGGTGCGGATTTCGACGGAGTACGGATCGAGATAGACCGCCCGTTCGAGCGCGTGCGCGGCGCCGGCCAGATCGCCCGCTGCACGGAGCTCGCGCGCGTTCACTAGGTGTTGTTGCGGGTCCTCGAGCTCCCCCGGTTGGATCGGGTCCCCGGCGCGATCGTTCTCCGACAGTGTCGGCGGGGCAGACTCGGGGGCAACCGGAGGGACGGAGCCAACCTCGGGTGCCAACTCCATCGTGGCGTCCGCGGACAAGGACGAAGAGGTCGGGAAACGATAGCTCGCCAACTCTCTCGGCAGTCGCGTCACGATTCGCTCGAGTCCATCGAGAGACGAGAGGTCGACCTCCGCGAGCTCCGGGGCGATGGAGAGTGCTTGGGCACGCTCTCTCTCTGCTTCTTCCGGCTCGCTCTCCAGACCGGCCAGCGCGGAGAGCAGAAAGTGCGCCTCGGCGTCTTCGGGCTCGAGCCGTGCGGCTTCCGTGAGCCAGTGGCGAGCCTCGTGGTGGCGCTGGGCACGCCATGCCGCCCATCCGATGTTGAACATGTAGATCGCCGAGGGATCGAGCTCGACGGCTTCCCGAAACGCGATCACCGCGTTCTCGATCTCCCCCCGGCGGAGGAAACCCACGCCCAGGTTGCTCGAGTAGCTGGCTGCCTGCTCTTGCTCGGCCAGGTGCTCGAAGATCTCGGCCGCCAATCGAGTCTGATCCACTCCGAGGTAGGCGACTCCCAGAGTGAAGTACGCTTCGCGGTACACGGGATCTTCCGGCGGGATGGCCCGCAGCACTTCGATCGCCTGCTCGATCTCGCCCTGTTCGAGTAGTACTTGTCCGAGGAGAAGAGACGCGTCCGCAAGACTCGGATCCGACCGGAGCGCGTCCTCCAAGAGTCTCCTCTTCTCGGGCACCGAATCGCTCTGCTTCGCCTTGGTGAAGGCCTCATAGGCCTCGAACGCGATGGCTTCATGGCGGGCGGCAGCGAGGAAGAAGTCTGCCGGCACCGGCAGTCCTTCCAAACGGAGAATGTTCTTGGCCAATTGGTTCTCGATACGGGTC
>JBOGJF010000116.1:0-2137 GCA_050747785.1 Vicinamibacteria bacterium | reverse complement strand
GTCTCGTTCCACGGAGACGTGAGAAAAGGCGTGGCCGGATCGGGCCTCAACCTTCTGTACGTCCATCGCTCCGCTCCGCTCATCCAGATCGTCGAGCATCTCGGTAAGAACAGCAACAATTTCGTGGCCGAGCAGATCCTGAAGGCGCTCGGCGCTCATCGTTGGGGACCTCCGGGTAGCTTCGAATCGGGGTCGAAGGCACTGAGCGAGTACCTGATGGGGCTCGGTCACGCGAGGGACTCCTTCCGGATCGACGATGGGTCGGGTCTTTCCTATGAGAACCATTTGAGCGCTTCGATTCTGGTCGACGTGCTCAAGGAGCTCTACCGGATGCCGGAGATACGGACGGATTTTCTGTGCTCTCTGGCGGTGGGCGGTGTGGACGGAACTCTTGCCCGGCGTTTCAGGAACGAAGAGTATTTCGGCCGAGTCCTGGCCAAGACCGGCAGCCTGGTGGGGATCAGCTCTCTTTCCGGGTTCGCGTTCTCCGAGGCGCGTGGTCCGGTCGCCTTCTCCGTCGTCTTGAACGGCGTCGGTAGCCAGTGGCGGGCCGATCAAGTCGAGGATGAGATTGCGAAGGCCCTCCTCATTCAGTAAGCCTACGCCTCTCGACGTTTGCTACGTCAGACCCCTGCCCGTAGATTCTGAGGTCCTTCTCGGGTATGATAAAATTAGAGATGGACGATACGAAGGGTGTGACTTCGATCACGACGGTCGAGATGGAGCGCACCAGAGCGCTCGAGACCGAAGAGCTTCTGGTCCCGAGGCGGTGCACGCTCGACGGGTTCGCTGAGGAAGCCTCCCGCCGAGGGGGGATGGACCTGGCCGCGCTGCCTGTTCTGACCCGTCTGGAAGTCCGAACCCAGAATACGGCCTACGAAGTCATTCTGCTCAGCCCGCTCGAGTCCCGGGTGCTCATTCGAGGAGGCCGTTTCTTCGCCGAGCCCACCGAGTCGTACCTATGCGGCTCGAGTTACGGTGGGAATCTTCTCAAGGTGTCTTGGGTCGGAGTCGGGATGCGCCTCGAGGTGATTCGGGAGGGCCGTCGCATTGTCACCTCCACGGTGCAGGCGGTGGACGTCCTGGACGACACGAACCTCCCCGGCCCCTTCTAGCTTTATTTCGGGTCGCTCGCCCATTCCGACGGCAACCGGGCACCACCAAACTCCTTTTGAGGCTTCCGGTCGGTCCGTAGTAGGATCCAGCCATCGTAAGGGAAGCGTTCGGATGAAGGAGACCAGTCCTAGAGCGGGATCACAAGCCGCGTCGGCGGTTGTTTTCCGGCCCGCCCAGCCGCAGGATCGCCATTTCGTGCGCGAGCTCGGTGAGCGGGTGTTCTCCATCTACGGAAGCTACGATCGCTACCTCGTCGAGTGGTTCGAGACTCGCGGGGTCGTGACCCTGATGGCGGAGATCGATCAAACACCGGTCGGCCTGGCGATGCTCATGGCCTATCCGAACCCCGCGAACCGTACCGAGGCCTTGGCGGATCTCCTCGCGATTGCGGTCACCCCGGAGTATCAGTCCCAGGGAATCGGTACGCTCCTTCTCGAGAAGTCGATCGAGCAGGCACCGCTCCTCGACGCGACGATCCCGATCCGGGAGATCCATCTCTCGGTGGCGGAGAACAACGCCCGTGGACAGAGACTGTTCTCTCGCTACGGATTCCGTTACTCGCGCGAAGAGGGGCTCTATCCGGCCGGCCAGCGAGCCCTCCATATGTCGCGGTCACTCTAAGAGCACCACCATGCAATTCAGATTCTCACTGTTTCTAAGCGTTGCCATTTTGGTCGGCCTCGCGACTGCGGGAGCGAATCAGACGCCGCTTTCCAAGGATGTGCGTCCCGCCGGGACGTTTTCCATCGTGGCTCGCGATCCTTCGACAGGCGAGTTCGGCGTCGGCGTGCAGTCTCACTGGTTTTCCGTCGGAAGCGACGTGTCGTGGGCGGAGGCAGGAGTCGGGGCAGTGGCCACGCAATCCTTCATCGATCCCGGATACGGGCCCCGCGGCCTCGCTCTGATGAAATCCGGAAAGCCGGCACACGAGGCGCTGCAAGAGCTCCTCGCCGTCGATGCGTCTCGCGACGTCCGTCAGGTTGCCTTCATCGACGCGCAGGGCCGGGTCGCGGTGCACACC
>JBOGJF010000115.1:0-2897 GCA_050747785.1 Vicinamibacteria bacterium | reverse complement strand
CGCTTCAAGGAGATCAACGAGGCCTACGCGGTCCTCTCGGACGCCGAAAAGCGGCGCAAGTACGATCAGCTCGGCGCCAATTGGCAGCGATACGAGCGCGTGGCGCAGGCCCGAGACGGCGGTGGATTCCCGCCCGGGTTCGAGGGATTCCATGTGGAGTACGAGGGGCCAGGCGCGGAGCGGGTCGGCGGTTTCTCGGACTTCTTCAAGATATTCTTCGGGGGAACGGAGGCGGAGTCGATCTTCGGTGGAATGCGCGGGGGCCGCGCGGGCGGGCGTTCGCGGGCTCGCCCGGCGAGCGGCTTCGGTTTCGAAGCCGAGAAAGGGTCAGACGTTTCGGCGCCGCTCGAGATCACGCTCGAGGATGCGTTTCACGGAAGTCAGCAGAGGCTCGCTCTCCAGACCCACCCTGGGGCTCCGCCCCGTCAGATTGACGTGAAGATTCCCGCCGGCGTGCGAGACGGCTCGCGCGTCCGCGTGGCGGGCAAAGGCGAGCCGGGACAAGGAGGCGGGCCACCTGGGGACCTCTTCCTCGACGTCAAGATTCGACCGCACCACCTCTACCGGCGGGAAGGCGATGATCTTTATCTCGATCTACCCGTGACGGTGACCGAGGCCGCGCTGGGTACCGAGGTGGAGGTACCCACCTTGTCCGGAAGAACGCGCATCAAGGTGCCGCCCGGGTCTCAGAGCGGGCAGCTCTTGAGGCTTCGCGGCAAGGGCATGCCTCGCCTCAAGGGAGGCGGCCACGGGGATCTTCTGGCCAGGATCAAGTTGGTGACACCCACCAAGCTTTCGGATCGGGAGCGCGAGCTCCTCGAGGAGCTCGAGACCCTACGCAAAGACAACCCTCGCGCCCAGCTTGGAACGGGTTAGACGGCGGGCTGACCCAACTGCGACGCCAACTGGCAAAACTTCTGAATGTACTCTCGCAGCTTCTTCTTACCTTCACCCGAGACGCTCACGAAAACGAGCCCCATGCCGGTCGGTAGCCGATCGGCGTTCCTACCCGCGTCATCGGTGCGCCACACGACTTGCGCCTCCGCCGTCACCTCACCGAGGGCCCAGGGCATGCTCAAGATCACCCCGACGGGCTCTCCCACGTCGGCAAGCTCCTCGGTCGCGAGAAACGCGCCGGTCTCACTGAGGTTCGTGACGTAACCATCGCAGAGCCGCTCTCCGATTTGAAACTTCGCTCGCACGATTAGCGGGCTCACTCGTCGACTGCCTCTTGCTTTGGTTTCGAACATGACTCTACCTCACTCCCCTTTCGCACCAAGTGCCGCGTTCGGCGACAGATTGGACTCGAAGTGCTTTAGTTTCTTGTGAAGAAAAGCGTTTTCCAACGCGATACCAGCCTGGGCGATGAAGATCTCCAGGCCTCGCAGCTTCCCCACCGGCTTGCCCGAAGCGGGATTGTCTCCATAGAGGACGGTCAACACGTCGCGACTGTTCAGCATGGGAAGCAGCGCACCTTCCCGGGCGCGGCCGCGGCCAATGCGGGTGAACAGGTTGCTCTGGAGACCATCGACATCTTCGCCGACTTTCAGGGCTTTGCGAGTCTGGAGGACGCGGGCCAGCGGCCGCGCTACCTTGAGGTCGATCACGAGATTTCTGCTGGCGGCCAACAGCGACCGGGCGAGCCTGACTGACTAGCTCCGGTCACCGCACCGCCGTAACTCGGCGGCCGGCGGCGTCTGCGCTTCCGCCAACGCGCAGCCGGGTAGTGAGAGATCGACAGGTCGGCGAGGTAGCCACGCGCCTCGGAACAAGCAATGCCTGTGCCACGGAGGGCATTCGGGCGCGACGGGCCCAGGGCGCATCCCGGTTGCACGGAAGCGTTTAGGAGGGGATCTCTTATTTCTGTCGGTCGCTCAGCGTCTTTCCCGAGCCTCAGAAGGCGCCGATGTAGTGTTTTCCCTAGGCCCCGGGGGCAAATGTCTACATGACCACCGGTGAGGCTTCTGGGGCCGAACGGGAACTCGCTTCGAGGCTGGTTAGGCGGGGCGGGCGGGCGGCGAGCCCCGGCTCAAGAGATAGGCCTTGATGAACAGGTCCAGATCGCCGTTCATGACGCGGTCGATGTCGCCAACTTCCTTCTTGGTTCGGTGGTCCTTGACCATCCGGTAGGGCTGGAACACATAGGAGCGTATCTGGCTGCCCCAGGCGATTTCCTTCTTGCCGTCGTGGAGCTTCTCGATCTTCTCCTGCTTCTCCCGGAGCATCAGGTCGTACAACCGCGCCCGAAGCACTTTCATCGCCACGTCCCGATTCCGGTGCTGTGAGCGCTCGTTCTGACACTGCACGACGATGCCGGTGGGCAGGTGCGTAATACGCACCGCCGAGTCGGTCACGTTGACGTGTTGTCCTCCACTCCCGCTCGAACGATATGTATCTATGCGAAGATCCTTGTCGTTGATCTCGACCGTGACGTCCTCGTCGACCTCGGGAAATACGAAGACGGAAGCAAACGAGGTGTGTCGCCTCTTCGCGGCGTCGAAAGGTGAGATCCGAACGAGGCGATGGACCCCGACCTCCGCCGACAACAAACCGTAGGCATACGGACCGTCGACGGTAAAAGTCGCGCTCTTGATCCCCGCCTCGTCACCCTCTTGGTAGTCGAGCATCTCGGTCTTGAACGTCTTTTGTTCGGCCCAGCGCAGATACATCCGGAGAAGCATCTCCGCCCAATCCTGCGACTCCGTCCCTCCCGCCCCCGGGTGAATCGTCACGATGGCGTTCTTCGCATCGTTCTCGCCAGCGAGAAGCTTCTGGATTTCGGCGGCTTCGATCTCCTCTTCCAGCCGATCGAGATGTTTCTCCAGGTCCTCGGCAACCGACTCCCCTTCTTTCGCCCACTCGATGAGCGTGCGCACCTCTTCCTCGCGGTCGTTGAG
>JBOGJF010000114.1:0-5066 GCA_050747785.1 Vicinamibacteria bacterium | reverse complement strand
CCGTTCAAGAGATGAAATATAGCGGGAACGCCAAGAGACTCTTGAAAATAAACACGCCCTGAAGTCCCCGCCGGTACCCTGGTGCGAGCCCCTACTAGCAGGCTGCTGAAGAAAGAGTCAGCCTGCGCGAGCGGAGCGAGCCCGGCGCGAATGCGCCGACGAAAGCGCAAACCGTGGGGGTGGGGCCCCGCGGCACTGATGCACTAGATGTCCAAGAAGATTCCCAGAACGATCAAGAGGCGTGCTGAGATTCTGAGGAGCGCCGCTGCCGCCTTTCACCGCCGTGGTTACACCGGAGCGAGCGTGCGCGAGATCGCCGACGCGCTCCACATGACCAAGAGCAATCTCTACTACTATTTCAAGAACAAGGAAGAGATCCTTTATTTCTGCCACGACTATTCCCTGGATATACTCCTCGACCTACTGGCGGAGGTCGACAAGAACGATCATCGACCCGACGTGAAGCTCCGCCGTCTGGTGGAGGGCTTCGTGCATATGATCATCGACGAGCTCCACGGGAATGCGCTGACTCTGGACATACAAGAACTCTCGCCGCGCCTGCTTCGGAAGGTGATCGCGAAGCGCGACCGCTTCGAGCAAGGTTTCCGAGCCCTGATCCAGGAGGGCATGGAACAGAACATCTTCCCGCCCGGGGATCCCAAGCTGCTGACCTTCGCGATCCTGGGAGCCGTCAACTGGATCACCCGTTGGTTCGATCCCCGCGGTCCCGCCAGCTCCGATACCATTGCGCGCACATTTGCCGACTTCGTCCTAGCCGGCCTGACCCGGGCGGATTTCGCATCCGGACGCAGCGGGCCCATGACGGTCTCGGCGCGCAAGGTGTGAGGGTTTCTGGTAGGAGACTAGAAGTCGTTCGGTCGAACGGGCTTCGCTTCGGCTAACTCGGTGCCAGCTTCGTTTGCGAGAATGCGTTTCACTTCGCCGACGAGGAAGATCGAGCCGGCAACGAGCACTTCTCCCGAGCCGCCGGCTAGACGCCTCGCTTTCGCCAACGCCTGCTCCGGCGAGTCCACCGCAGTCGCCTTAAACCCCAAGCGCTCCGCCTGGCGGGAAACGACTTCTGGATCCTGAGCCCTTCGACTCGGTGGCCGCGTCACGATCAGATGCTGGAATTGCGGCGCCAGAAGATCGAGCATCCTCGCTGACTTCTTGTCCTTGAGGACTCCGTAGAGCAAGACGCGATCGGAATGCGGGTGGTCCTCGAAATACCGAGCCAACGCGGCCGCTCCCATCGGGTTGTGGGCCGCGTCGAGGATCAGGTCCGGGGAGCCGCCGACCCGTTCGAGCCTGCCCTCCCAGACGGTCGAGGCCACGCCCTTACTCACGGCCTCGCTCGACACGCGAAAGCCCAGATGGCTCGTGAGCTCCGCCACTCGCACCGCGAGCGAAAGATTTTCCACCTGGTGCGCCCCGATGAGGGGCAAGAAAAGCTCCGGATACACCGTTTGTCGCGTTTCCATCCGAACCCACTGCCCGCGCTCTGCCTCCTTCGCCACGGCGGTCACCTCTCGAGGAACCTCGAAAAGCGGCGCGCGCTGTCGATCGGCCTCCGCGCGAATGACGGCGAGCGGCTCGGAATCGGCGACTGAAGTCACGACCGGACGGCCGGGCTTGATGATCGCGGCTTTCTCGGCGGCAATCGCACGGACCGTGCTCCCGAGAAAACGCTCGTGATCCAGACCGACATTGGTCACCGCGCTCAGTCCTGCCGGCACGATGTTGGTCGCGTCCCAGCGACCGCCCATCCCCACCTCGATCACGGCGACATCGATTTCCTTGAGACGGAAGAACTCGAGCGCGCACGCCGTGGTGAGCTCAAAAAAGGTGGGGTCGGCGAGGAGCGTCCGCTGCTGCCGCAACCGATCGGTCACGAACTTCACCTTTTCGACCACCCCCACGAGCTCGTCGGGTGAAATGAGCTCTCCGTTCGCCATGATGCGCTCCTCCAGGCGAACGAGATGGGGTGACGTGTAACGGCCGGTCCGGAGACCGGCCGCGCGCAGGATCGACTCGAGGAGCGCGGTCGTCGAGCCCTTCCCGTTCGTCCCCGCAATCAATATCGACTGCCAGCATCGCTCGGGATGTTCCAGGGCTTCGACCAGAAGGCCGATGTTCTCGAGACCGAACTTGATTCCGAGCCTCTCGTGCCCGACGAGATAGGCTACCGCTGCCGCGTGATCCATGGTGGTGAAGTTCCGGTTAGGAAATGTAGTCTTCTGACAGCGAGTGGGCAGGCTCGACGGCCGGTGTATCGCTGAAGAAATGTAAGATCTTTCCCAAAATTTCCTTCATTTGCCGTCGCTCGACGATCATGTCCAGCATCCCGCGCTGCATGAGGTGCTCCGAGCGTTGCGAGCCGGCGGGCACCGGTTGGCGAATCGTCTGCTCAATCACCCGCGGCCCGGCAAATCCGATGAGTGCCTTCGGCTCGGCGATATTGAAGTCACCGAGCATCGCGAAGCTCGCAGTGACCCCGCCGGTCGTGGGATCGGCGAGGATGGAAACGTAGGGGACCGACGCCTCATCCAGCCGAGCCAGGGCGGCGCTGATTTTGGCCATCTGCATCAGGGAAAGCGCGCCTTCCTGCATCCTGGCGCCACCCGACCGGGAAATAATGATGAGCGGGGTCCGCTCTTCGAGCGCCCGCTCGACGGCGCGGGTGATCTTCTCCCCGACGACGACTCCCATGCTGCCACCGATGAATCCGTACTCCATCGACGCGACGATGACCGGAATGCCCGAGATGGTCCCTCGCACCGTAATGATCGCATCGTCGAGCCCGGTTTGCTCCCGACTGGTCTGAAGACGATCCCGATACGGCTTGGTGTCCTTGAATTCCAGGGGATCGGTGGACCGGAGCCGGGCATCGAACTCCTCGTAGGAGCCGCCGTCTAGGAGCGTCGTCAGCCTCTCGACGGCGGAAAGGCCGAAGTGGTAATCGCACTTGGGACAGACGTTCTGGTTGCGAAGCACCTCTTTCTTGTAAAGGATTTCTCCACACCCCTGGCACTTGCTCCAGAGGCCCTCCGGCATCCGGCTCTTTTTTTCCGGAGGCGCGAGGGGGGTCTTCTCCTTCTTGAACCAGGTCATAGGAAGGGGCGGATCCTAGCAAGTCCCTGGGTCGGCGTCAATGCGCGAAAGATCACACATAGCGTAAAGGACTCATACAAAGGGAGTTGGGCTATGCCATTAGATTGCCCAGGGATACTCAAGAGGCCAGGCAGCCCGATTTCGGGCCGTTCGGTGCTACTCGACCGGCTCCTCGGGCTCCACCTCGATGCCTAGCATGGTACAGGCCGCGTCGTACATCTGCACCGCCGCCCTGCGCTTCTCCTGGAGCGCCGCCAGCCGTTCCTTCACCAAGGAGAGCTCCCTTTCCATCTGCTGGTCGATCTCCTCGAGCTGACGCTGAGCTACCTCGAGCGTCTGGCGGTAGGTACGGGTTTCTTCTTCGCTAAGAGGCATTCTCTCTTAAAGCGGCACGCCGGGCTCGGTCTTCGACCCGACCTCCCTGGAAGGGGAACCGAAGAGCCTCCCCAAGCACTTTGCAAGCTCCGCCGTTCCCACCGCAGGGCGGCGACGGAGATACCCGTCCAGGTCCCGGAGCATCTCGGAAGCATCCTGATACCGATCATCCGGCTCCTTCTTCAAGGCTTTGGCCACGACGGCTTCGAGCTCGATGGGGATGGCGGGATTGAACGAAGAAGGGGTGAGGAAGTGGGCTTCCCGAACTCTCTCCAGGATGCTCATTTCCGACGTGCCCATGAACAGGCTGCGACCGGCCAACATCTCGAAGAGCACGACGCCCAGGGAGAAGATGTCGGACCGTTTGTCCATCGACCGACCCCAGGCCTGCTCCGGGGACATGTAGAGTAGCTTCCCTCGGAGCGAGCCGCTGTCGGTCGAAGGTGCCTTGATGGCAGCCTTGGCGATGCCGAAGTCGGTCAACTTCACTTCGCCCTCCCGCGAGATCAGGATGTTGGGAGGGCTGACGTCGCGATGCACGATACGGAGTGGTTTCCCGGAGGCGTCGCGATGCCGATGAGCGTACTCGAGAGCGCTCGCCACCTTGGTCGCGATCAGCGCCGACAGGTCGACGTCCATTATCGTTCCTGTCTCGCGCGCCCGGGCGAGGATGGCCCTGAGATCCAGCCCCTCGATGTACTCCATGGCGATGTAGTAGGTGTTCTCGATCTTTCCGAGATCGAAGATTTGGACGATATTCGGGTGGGATAATCCTGCCACCATCTTCGCCTCGTTGATGAACATCTCCACGAAGTCTTTGTTGTCCGAGAGATGGGGGAGGATTCGCTTGACCGCGACCATTTTCTCGAAGCCTTCCACACCTCGTCGTTTGGCCCGGAATATCTCTGCCATGCCCCCGATGGCCATGCGGTCGAGCAGGAAGTACTGGCCGTAGGCGGAGTCGCCACCCTCCCGCGACCCGGCCGAGCGATTCGACTCGAGGCTCGGGTCTAGCTTCGAGTCCTGGAGAAGCGTCGAGTAGGCGAGATCGACGATGGAGTAGTGCTCCGGCGAGCCCGGGTCATGAGCCTCGCTTTTCTTGACCACGATCGTATCGGGGTTGACCGACGCCCGCGGCAAGGCGTCGCGCTCTTCGGCCGAAACTCCGGGGGACGTCGTGGCACCAGCACCCCTCTCGCCCCGATCGCCAAGCTCGTCGATAATCTCGCCGAAGAGGTCACTCGACGTGAGCAAGTCGCCCTTTCCCGGGGGCGCGTCACGTCTCAACTTGTGCCGGACCTCACTGCTGTTGAACTCGCGCGGAACGCCTGGGGAGAAGGGGCCCTTGTCCTTTTCGTTCGACATGCGTCCTGCTTCGGTCGTGGATCCTTGGATGGAGTCAGTATAAGAGAGTGTGCGCCCACCCGTCAAAGCACGTGGAACAAAGGGACTTGTCGCGGACGGGCGACTGCCCGGAGTCAGAGGCTCACCGCGAAGGCCTTAAGCCGCCCGGCCCGCAGCCGTCCGCCCAATTACATGGTTGACGGGACCTAGCCAGGCGGATTCGCGGTCACCTGTTA
>JBOGJF010000113.1:0-4679 GCA_050747785.1 Vicinamibacteria bacterium | reverse complement strand
AGGGCGGCGGAGACGGCCATCAGCTCCGAGAACAGGAAGAGCGTGAGGAAGTCCCCCGCGAAAGTGGCTCCGAGCGCCGACCCCGCATAGGTCAAGGCGGTCACGTGCTGAGCGTCGTCTTCCACGTGAAGGGCGTAGACGATCCCGATGAGAGCCATGAGAGCGAAGACGTAGGAGAAGACGAGACTCAGGGTGTCGACGCGGCCGAACACGAGGTCCTGCCCCAGGAAGCGGGCGACGCCGTAGGTTCCCGGCTCGAGAAGGACGCAGTCGAGAAGTGACGCGGCCGGGAGCGCCACGAGGTACAGGCGCTTCGCCTTTCCCTTGAGGAGCGGGACGATCCACGCGCCCAGGATGAGAACGAGTCCCGGATGTACCCACTCAACGGTCATAGTAGTCTTCCGGGCGCATGAGCCAGAGCTCTCCCAGGAGCTTCGAGACCTTGATGATCGCGATACAGGAGACAAGACCGTAGACAGAGCCCCAGGCGGGAAGATCCTCGAACCAGAAGTGCGCGTGATCCGCGGGGAAGAGGCGCGGGACGAGAATCTCCCCGAGGGCGGCGGCCGCGAGGCTTCCATAGAACCAGCGCTTCATCCGCGCGAATCGGATGGGATCCTCGAGAACGCCGGAGAGAAGCTTCACGGCATGACCCTCCCCGCGAGGTTCGTCACGGGCTCTGGAAAGATCCCCAGGAGCAGGCTCGCGAGAGCGGTGAGCACTAGAGGCGCGACGATCCACGGCACTTCGCGGACTTCGTCGTGCCCTTCGTCCTTGGCCTCCTCGAAGTAGGCCTTGTAGACGATGGGGCCGAGATAGGCGGCGGTGAGGAGCGAGCTCGTGAGGAGCACGAAAAGGAGCCACCCGTTTCCCCGCTCGAGAGATCCGACCGCGAGGTACCACTTGGAGACGAAGCCCGATGCCGGAGGAATCCCGACCAGGCTGAAGGAGGCGATCGCGAATGCCGCCATCGTCCAGGGCATCTTCCGGGCGAGCCCCGACGTCTCGGAGACCTCCGTCTTGTGCGCCGAGACGTAGATCGAGCCCGCGCAGAAGAAGAGCGTGATCTTGGATACCGCATGATTCGTGATGTGGGCGATCCCGCCGAGGACGCCGCCCGGTGCGAGGAGCGCTCCTCCCAGGACGATGTAGGAAAGCTGGCTTATCGTCGAGAACGCGAGCCGGGCCTTCAGGTTCTGCTGGCCGAGGGCCATGAGCGAGGCCACGAGAATTGTGACAGACGCCGCGGCGAGTGCCAGCTTGTCGGTGCCGAGGCTTCGCATCGCGACGGGGCCGAAAACGAAGAGGATGACGCGGAGCGTCGCGAAGACGCCAGTCTTGACCACGGCCACGGCATGGAGGAGCGCGCTCACCGGAGTCGGGGCCACCATCGCTGCCGGAAGCCAGCTGTGAAACGGCATCACCGCGTTTTTCGCGAAACCGAAGAGGAAGAGGATGAAGACGACGTAGAGCAGGGTCGGCTCTTCGGCGAGCCGGGACTCGGGAAGGATCCCGCCGGGCCGGAACTCGAGCGTTCCAGCCACGTTATAAATGAGGATGATGGCGGGGATGAGCATCGCCTTCGCCGCACCCAGAAGGTAGATGACGTACTTGCGCGCGCCTGCCTTCGCCTCGATCGTCTCCTTGTGCGCCACCAGGGGATAGGTGGAGAGCGTCAACGCCTCATAGAACAGGAAGAGAGTGAAAAGGTTGGCCGAGAACGCGACCCCGATGGTCGCGGAGAGGGCGAGGGCGAAGCAGGTGAAGTAGCGAGTCTGCGCGTGCTCCTCGAGGGTGCGCATGTAGCCGATGGAGTAGAACGAGGCCGCGATCCAGAGAGCCGACGCCCCCAGGGCGAAGAGGAGACCAAAGGCGTCGACCCGGAACGCGAGCTCGATCCCGGGAAGGAGCCGGAAGAGGACAATCTGCGGCGCGCGGTCGGCCAGCACCTCGTCGATCATCGAGAGAATCAGCGCGAACTGTACCACTCCGGCGGCAACGGACCAGAACTCCCGAAGGTTGACGCGGCGTTCGCCCGTGGCCGCGATGAGAAGGGCACCCACGGCCGCGGCCAGAACCGCGAGGAGCGGCGTGATGGAAAAGACAGGCTCCATGTCTTCGTCACCACTTCAGCTGGTTCACGTTCGCGACGTCGACTCCCTGCTGGTTGCGGCTGAGAGCCAGCACCAGGCCCAGGCCGATCGCCGCCTCCGAGGCCGCGACCGCGATCACCAGCAGAGCCATGACCTGCCCGCGCGCGTCCGAGAGGTGCTGGCTGAAGCCCACGAGACCAACGTTCACCGCGTTGAGCATGATCTCGATCGAGACCAGCATGAGAATGATATTGCGCCGGCCGAGAAAACCGATGAGGCCGATTCCGAAGAGGACCGCGCTAAGTTTCAGACAAGCGCCCACCGGCACCATCAGGGGTCGGTCTTTCTCTTGGCCAAGACGACCGCGCCCACGATGGCGGCCAGGAGGACGAGGGAGACTATCTCGAAGGGAAGGGCGTACTCGGTGAAGAGCGCCGATCCCACGACCGTGAGATTTCCTGGCGGAGGACCTCCCGCAGGTACCGCTGGCCGCTCGGGCAAGAGCCCTGGCTCGTCCTGGGCGAGCCAGATGAGCGCCGCGAAGCCGGCTCCGGCGGTGACCGAGAGCAGCCAGTGGGAGCTGAATCGCGGAAGCGCCGCCTCGCTGGGGAGGTCGATGAGCATCAGGAAGAACAGATAGAAGACCAGGATGGCCCCGGCGTACACGATGACCTGGACGGCCGCGAGGAACTCCGCGCCCACCAGGAGGAAGATTCCAGAAACGTGCAGAAAGAGAGAGAGAACCCAGAGCAGGCTATGAATGGGTTTCCGGCGGGTCAAGGCGAGAATCGCGCTAGCGATGCTCGCGGCCGCCAGGTAGTAGAAGGCGACGAGTCCGGGAGTTGCCATTGAGCGTCAGGCGGGGTACCTGCCTGTGATGTAGTCCTCCAGTTGATGGATCGTCCGGTCCTGGCTCGTGATGATCCAGTTGACGAGGTCGCCGATCGACACCACGCCGACGAGCTTTCCCTCTTCGAGAACCGCGAGGTGGCGGACCCGCTCGTCGGTGATCCGGCGCATGCATTCATCGACCGTGGTGCTCGAAGTCACGGTGGGGGCGGGGCTGGACATGATCTCGTGAACCTTGAGCTCTTTCGAAGACCGCCCTTTGAGGATCACTTTTCGAACGTAGTCGCGCTCGGAGAAAATCCCGACGACTTTGCTTTCCCGCGTGACCACCAGAGCTCCGATGTCCTTTTCCGCCATTCGCACCAGCCCCTCATAGACCGTGACGTCGGGTTCGATGCAGAAGACCGCCGCGCCTTTCTGCTTGAGAACGAGCGCGACGCAGTCGTTGAGCTTCATCGCTCACCCCTTTCGATAGCACTGCAACAAGGTCCTACATTCTAGTTGAAGTTCCGCCGGGAAATCCACCGCGAAACCACGACCGTTTCAATATAGAGACAAGCACAAGCATCGAAAAAAGTGTCGCGTATACTCCTGAGCTTTCGTGGGGAAGTCCCCCCGCATCCAGATCACTTCGAACCCAACCGAGATATTGGTAGAATCGCGTCCCCCCACAAAGCGTGCATCCTCAGGCCCGGAGGCCAACGATGCTTACGTCGCGCGTCCTTCACTCGCTATTTTTCGTTCTTCTGCTAACGACGACTTTCCTCGGCGCCCCCATCTCGAGTGCAGGGGGGACTTTGTACGTCTCGCCGAGCGGCAGCGACGCCAACCTCTGCAGCACCACTCTCCCTTGTCGGCAGATCCGGCGCGCCCTCGAGTTGGTCGGGCCGGGTGACACGATCCTGGTGGCCGACGGGTCCTACAAAGGCTTCGACGTCAGAGACCTCCACGGCTTCGCCGGCAGCCCCATCACCATCAAGGCCCAGGGCGCGAACGCCATCATCCAGAAGACGACTGACCGGCCTGACAACCGCGACACCGTCTTCATCACGTTCTCGTCGTACATCGTGGTGGACGGCCTGCGCTCGTTCAACGCCAATCGCGCCGCCATCCGCGTGGACCAAAGCCCCAAGGTCACCATCCGGAACTGCGTCTTAGGCAACAACGGAACATGGGGGATCTTCACGGATTTCTCGGACGACCTCTTGATCGCGAACAACGAAACCTACGGGAGCATCGCCGAGCACGGCATCTACGTGTCGAACAGCGGCGACCGGCCGGTCGTGCGCGGCAACCGCTCTCACGATAACCGGGGAGCCGGCATCCACATGAACGCCGATGTGACGTCCGGCGGGGACGGCATCATCACCGGCGCCGTCATCGAGAACAATGTCATCTACAACAACGGGATCGGTGGAGGTGCGGGCATCAACATGGACGGCGTCCAGAACTCGTTAGTCCGCAACAACGTCCTTTACAACAATCACGCCACCGGGATCGCGCTCTACCAGATCGACGGGGCCGAAGGACCCAAGGGCAACAAAGTTCTCCACAACACGGTCCATCAGGCTTCCGACGGTCGCTGGGCTCTTTTGGTCTGGAGGGCTTGGGGCACCAACATGGTGGGAAACAACGTGCTCTATCAACCTAATCCGGCACGCGGAGGGATCAACTTTTTGCGCAACGCCGACGTCGTCAGCACCCTCAGCGGCTACAACGTCCTGGACCGCATCACCC
>JBOGJF010000112.1:0-1804 GCA_050747785.1 Vicinamibacteria bacterium | reverse complement strand
AGCGCAAGGTGAGCACGCCAATCGCTCCGATCGGTGGCGATCGCCTCCTGATACAGACGATCGAGTTTTTGCTCTTCTCCGATCTGCGGGTAGACGCGCTCCAGGCGCCCGAACGTCAAATAGGCGTGCTCCGGTCTCTCGTGAACCAGCGCTTCCCACTGCGCCACCGCTTCCGAGAGTTCACCCCGCCGCTCCATGAGATCGCCCAGGTGAAGGTAAGGCGGCGCGAGCGTACGGTCGTATTGGATTGCAGTCTCGAAGCTCCGCGCGGCGCGCTTTTCGTCTCCCCGAGCCACGGCTGCCTCGCCGACCCGATCGTGAATGAAGGCCGCCAATGTCGTGTTCGGTTCGTCGGTCGTGGCGTCGAGTTTCTGAAGAACCGCCAGCGCCTGCTCCCAGTTCTGTTCCTCTTCATGCGTGCGCAGGAGGTGGAGGAGCGCGTAGGAGTTCTTCGGATCGAGGCGAAGGACCTCCTGCAGGGTATCGGCGGCGCGATCGCGAAAGCCTGCCCGTTTGAAGTCCACCCCTAGGCACAGTAGCGCGTGAGCCTTTTCCTGCGTGGTGAGCCCCGGGCGATGGAGGATACTCTGGTGTAGCTGGATGGCGCGCTCGAGTTGTCCCTTTTCGCGAAAGAGGTTTCCGAGAATGAGATAGATTTCGATGGCTTCGGTGTCGGAGCGGGCCGCACGGGCGAGCTCCGAGATCGCTCGGTCGATTTGCCGGGAGGCCAAGAGGTCGAGTCCAAGAATGTAGGCTAGCGACACACCCACACCTTTGCGCACCTGTGGTGTTCCTCCCGTCAGGCGCGCCCAAAGCTGCCCCAATGCCACGCCACCCACGAAGGCCAGGAGCGCCACCAGGAGGATTTGCTCGTTGGGGTTCATCGGATGGAGACGGTCACCACCTCAATCAACGGATGGACTCGGGTCGCGGTCTTGACTCTCCGCATCCGAGCGGCGTGCCGAGGGAGAGGGCAGGGAAGTCAAGGGCAGGTTACGGAGCCCGGCGATCTCCGATTCTAGTCTTTCGTTGGTCTTGCGAAGCTGCCGCAGCCGGCTTCGTAGGCGGAACTGCTGCGTGAACGCGAGGAGAGCCGCGACCAGGAAACCCACCACCATCGCTGCGAAGAGCGCGAGCGCCAGCGGAATGCCCGCGGTCCGATACCGGTCGCTAAAGTGAATGACCACGCTTTGCTCGAAATTCGAATAGATGAAGATCGTGAGGGCCGAGCCGAGAAGCAGGTAGAAGAGAAACGTCAATGTTCTCATGGCTGCCTCAGATAGTCTTGAACCAAGTCCGGTAACAAGCCCTTGGCGGCTAGGATTTCATCCACCAGCTCTCGAACCGCGCCGAATCCCCCATGGGCTCGGGTCACATAGTCGACACGCGACTTCACCTCGGCATGCGCGTCGGCGACGGCCGCCGAGAGTCCGACGCGACTCAAGACAGGCAAATCGGGAAGGTCGTCACCCATGAAGGCGACCTGTTCTTCCAACAGCCCTTCCTGATCGAGGGCCTGCTGGAGGGCGGATAGCTTATCACTCGTGCCGAGCTTCACGAAATCCAGATTCAGCTCCTGCGCGCGATGCTCCACCGCCTTCGAGCTTCGTCCCGAGATGAGACCGACCTTGAGACCTGCCCGGCGGGCCAGCGTGAAGCCGATACCGTCCCTAGAGTGAAAGCGCTTGACCTCGTCGTCTCCGTGGCGCTCGAAGGTCCCGTCGGTGAGGACGCCGTCCACGTCGAGCAGGAGCATCTTGATGTGCCTGGCTTTCTCGCGAAAAGTGTTGTCCATAACTTAGTG
>JBOGJF010000111.1:0-5475 GCA_050747785.1 Vicinamibacteria bacterium | reverse complement strand
GTGAGGCGGTTTGGGATCGCTTCTACGTAGCCGACCGCGAGGGCCACAAGCTGGTGGGCGACCGAGAGCAGCAAGCCCTGCGCTTGGCGGTGGCCTTAATCAAACAGTTCACGAGCTTTCTCACGTCCGCGCCAGACCCCGCTCTCGCCCTGCGCGGTTTTGACCAGCTCCTGGACCGGGTCATGGCCGAGGGCCCCACGGGCGAGACGTTCGCGCTGCTCCAGAGCTCCGAGGGCTTGCGTCAGCTCGCCCGACTTCTGGGCAGCAGCGGCTTCCTCTGGGAGGACTTTCTCCGCATGCAGTTCGAGCACCTGCGGCCGGTTCTGTCGGAGTGGACGACGCGCGCGATCCCGGACCGGGTGGGCTTCCTCGAGGCGCTCCGCCGCATCGAGGGCGGCGACTACGAAGAATGCCGGCGCCGCCTCAACGAGTTCAAAGACGAGCAGATGCTGCTCGTCGACATGAAGCACCTACTCGACCCCCGGGTCTCGCTCGAGGTCTTCTCGCGCGCGCTCACCGACCTTGCCGAGGTCGTTCTAGGTGAAGCCCTGCGTCTCGGCCGAGATCGTCTGCTCGCGGTCCATGGGACGCCCCGGGACGAGGCCGGCCGAGAGTGTCCGTTCGCTGTCTTCGGGCTAGGAAAGTTCGGTGGCATCGAGATGGGATACGCCTCGGATATCGAGCTGCTCTGCGTCTACGGCGAGCCCGGCCACACGGAGAAGACGGGGATCGAGAACGGGGATTTCTTCGAAGCCTTAGTCAAGGAAATCATGGGTCTCATCGAGGCGCGCCAGGAAGGCATCTTTCACATCGACCTGCGCCTGCGACCCCACGGGAGCAAGGGCGGCCTCGCCAGCCCCTTCCGTGCCCTACGCGATTACTACCGCGAGGGGGGTGAAGCCGCGCCCTTCGAGCGGCAGGCTCTCATCAAGCTGCGTTTCGTGGCCGGCGATCCCGCCCTGGGCCGGGAGGTAGAAGCGTTCCGGGATGACTTCGTTTGGAGTGGGGCGCCTTGGGATTTGCCGACTGCCCTACACCTGCGGGACCGGCAGATGAGAGAGCTGGTGCCCCTCGGCAGAACCAACGTCAAGCTGAGCCGAGGCGGGCTGGTCGAGGTGGAATACGCGGTCCAATACCTGCAGATCCGCAACGGGCGGGAGCACCGCGAGCTGCGGAGCACGTCCACGCTCTCTGCTCTCGCGGCGCTGCGGAGGCTCGGTTTGGTTTCGGAAGCCGAGCACCAGGAGCTGGAGAGCGCCTACCGTTTCTGGAGACGCGTCGCGGACGCTCTGCGGATGGTCCGCGGCCACGCCGGCGATCTCCTCCTGCCCGAAGAGAGCTCGGAGGAGTTTCGCATCCTCGCCCGCCGGCTCGGCTACGGCGGCTCGGACTGGGAGGAGGGCGCTCGCTCTCTGGCCAAAGACGTGCGACTTCATCGCGACCGGGTCGCTTCCTTCTTCGATCGGCATTTTCGCGGAGAGGGGGAGATTCGCTGAGGTATCTGTGTTAGCCGATGTCGCTCGAGGGGTCTCGAAGCTCGAAGACCTGGCGAAAGATCCGGTGGACTTCCTTCGTGGCCGACTGGCAGTCGCGGAGAAACGCCGCCTCCGCCTTCATCCCGGCGGTGTCGCCGTACCCGAGGCGCCGGGCAAGAGAACGCATGGCCGGCGTTCCGGACGGGAGCGTATGAGACTGTGTCCCTGTTGCTATCTGCAGTTTGTTCTCGACGTCGCGCAGGAAGAGATAAGCTCTGGCGAGCGCGTCCGCTTGTCCGGCGGGCAGGAGACTGGCCTCGCGCAGGGCGTAGAGGGTGCGGAGCGTGCCCTTTTCGCGCAAGGCTTTTCGGCGGCCAGCGAACCGAAGCTGGAGGGAGTGGGCTACGAACTCGATCTCGCGGATCCCGCCAAATCCTAGCTTCACGTTGCGGTCGGCCTCGCCTCGCGCCTGCAGCCGGCGGTCCATGAGTCCCTTCGCCACGCGGAGCTCGTGCAGCGCCGTGGGTCCGAATGGTCGGCCGAAGACGAAAACCCGCACCTTCTCCAGGAACCGGAGTCCCAACGCTCGGTCGCCTGCCACCGGACGGGCCTTGACCAGAGCCAGCCGCTCCCAGCTCGAGGCGCGATCGCGATAGTAGTTCCCCGCGGACGCGATCGTGGGCGCAATCTCCCCCGTTCGTCCCTCGGGTCGCAGCCGAAGGTCGACCCGGTAGACGTGCCCCTCGCTCGTGACTTCACCGAGGGCGGCGGTCACCGCCCAGGCCAGCCGGCGCGCCCCGTCCCCTCGAGCGAGAGGCGGGCCGGCGAGATAAAGAAGGTCCACGTCAGAGCTGAAGTTGAGCTCGCCGCCACCGAGCTTCCCGAGGGCGACGACCGCGAAACCGCGACCTACCGCCGAGAGCTCGCAGGCACGCTCGATCAAGACGTCGGCCAGCACGCTCAAGGCACGGAGCGTCTCCTCTACCGTAGCCAGTCGGAGCAGGTCACGCGCTCCGATGAGGAGCAACTCCCGCCGCTTCGCGACGCGAAGCGCGTCGGCGTCACCGACCTTCACGACATCCCGCGCGATCTCCCCACGCGTCCGAGCCCTCCCGAGCCTACCCAAGATCCAGTCGAACCACGCCGGCTCTCGTATCAATGCCTCCGCCAGGAAGGCGCTTCCCCCGCAGAGGACCGACGCCAGCTCGAGAGCACGAGGTTCGGCCAGGAGTCGCTTCCGGAAGGATCGAGGAGTCGGGTTGGAGTGAACGAACCGCTCGAGGAGGATCAGGCCCTGGTCGGGATCGGCGGAGCGGCCAACGGCGACGAGAAGCCTCTCCGAGCTCCTGGCGTCGAGACCAAGGAGCTTGAGGCTGTGCAACGCCGCCGGGGCGTTGAATAAGCCGTAGTGGGCGAGGCGTTCAGGGGTCATAGACGACGGGGGCGCGCTCGATGTCGAAGCCGAGGTCGAACTCCTGGAGGTGGAGCTGGATAGCGTCGACCTCATTCTTGCGCTGGTACTCGATCAAACTCGGTAGCGTAGCACAGAAGCGCCTGGGCCCGCGAAGCCCCGCTGGCATTGGCGGGGAATCGTCTTTACTTCGTATCCAGAGAGGAATACAATCTCCAACCTCTAGTCTCGGACTTCGCCCCAAGGAGGAAAAATATGATGCGACGTCTTACCACCCGCGTCGTCGCGGTGCTGCTGTTCTGCGCCGCTACGGCTCTCGCCCAGGAGGCACCTGAGCCCGCTAAGGCGAGGGCTACCACGCCGGAAATCCCGTACGATTCGGTTCCGAATTTCTTCAAGATGCCGGCCGGCCTCTACATGGGCGAAGGCATCGCTGTGGCCACGAACTCGAAGGGCCACGTCTACGTGTACGTGCGCAGCGGAGATTCGCGTATGTTCGAGTTCGATCCCAACGGTAACTTCGTCAAGGAGTTCGGCAAGGAGAGCTACGCCTACTCCTTCGCCCACGCCGTACGTGTCGACTACGACGACAACATCTGGACAGTCGATGAGGGCACGAACGTCATCGTGAAGTACGCCCCGGATGGGAAGCTCTTGATGGTGATGGGCAAGCGGCCAGATGCCATCGATCAGCTCGCCCTGATGCCCGGCGTCGCCCCGTTCTCGGGAGCGAACCGGCCGTACTCGTACCATCGGCCGACCGACATCGGGTTCGACCGGGCGGGCAACGTCTATGTGTCCGATGGCTACACCGACTCGCGCATCGTGAAGTACGACAAGAACGGTCGATTCCTCATTTCCGCAGGTTCGCGCGGCACCGGCGCGCTGCAGTTCATGACGCCCCACACCATCGCCGTCGCTCACGATGGGACGGTGTTCGTGGGTGACCGTGGCAACCGGCGGATCGTCGTGCTCGACAGCAATCTGAACCAGAAGGCTGTCTACGACAACGTCGGCGCGCCCTGGGGACTCTGCATCTCGGCGGGTGAGCCGCAGTACGTCTACACCTCCAACTCGATCTCGACGGGCATCGATTCGCGGACCATGCCGACCACCGGCGATCTCTATAAGATCGCGCTGGATGGCACGGTCCTCGGTCGGTTCGGGAAGGCCGGTAAGGCGATGAAGGAGTTCGCCAGCGTCCACCACCTGGACTGTCGAGACCCGAACACGGTGTACGTGGCCGAGATCCAAGCCTGGCGCGTCCAGAAGCTCCTCCTGCATCCCGAGCGGACGAGCTCGAGCGGAAACTAAGGAGGATCGATGAAGCGCATACTACAGTTCTTCGTGACGGCGACCTTCGCCGCCGGTACCATTCTTCTTGCCCAGTCGGTCCCCGAGATTAACTACGTCGGAGACGCCGACTTCCTCTCGCTTCCCGCCTACGGTGAAGTGGCCGGCGTGGCCACGGATTCGAGGGGGAACATCTTCGTGTACGCGCGGACCGGAAATCCCATCGCCGAGCTCGGCGGCGAGAGGACCTTCTATCACAGCGGTTCGCGTCTCTTCCAGTTCGATGCGAACGGGAAATTCACCAAAGAAGTCGGTCAAGGTACCTACGGGATGGATTTCGCTCAGCAAGTGCGAGTCGATCCGGAGGACAACGTCTGGACGGTCGATGCCGGATCGAACGTGCTGATGAAGTTCGCCCCGGACGGGCAATTGCTTCTGGTGTTGGGCAGAAAACCGGAGGCCATCAACGTTCGACCGGGACCTGGCCTCAAGGCGCGGCTTGTTGACCCCGAGCCTCCCACGCCTCCGGCCCCTGGCGGTGGCGGCGGGGCGGCTCAACTGCCTCCCGGAGCCGGTGTCCCTGGTAACTCTTTCAACCGGCCCTCGGACGTCACCTGGGATCGATCCGGCAACACTTACGTGGCCGATGGCTTCGGTACCAACAATCGGATCGCGAAGTTCAACCGGGACGGGAACTTCGTGAAGTCTTGGGGGGTGACGGGATCGGCGCAAGGCCAGTTCAACGGCGTGCGCGGGATCGCGAGTGATGCGGCGGGCAACATCTACGTGGCCGATGCCGGCAACAAGCGGATCCAGGTCTTCGACGGCGAGGGGAACTTCAAGTCAGCTTTCAAAGGAGTCGGAACCCCCCAGGCGATCTGCATCTCGGGTGGCTCGACTCAGTATCTCTACAGCTCGAACTCCAACGATCCGGAAAGCATGGACAACGGCGAGATCTACAAGCTCTCGTTGGACGGCAAGGTGGTCGGTCAGTTCGGCCGAGCGGGCAGGATCGAGGGTGAGTTCGGTATGGTGAACGCCATCGATTGCCGCTCCGAGAACAATCTGATCCTTGGCGAGGTTTGGAACTGGCGGGCGCAGAAAGTCGCGCTGCGACCGTAGACGATCTAGTCTCGTTCAGGGGGCCGACCGTTGGGTCGGCCCCCTAATTTTTGTGCGCCAGGCATGGCGCGCAGCGCCGTGACGGGCGCTGTCAACGGTGGAGCGAAAGTGAAACCGGAAGTGACTAGGAGGTGCCCCGGAAGGGAAGTCCTCTGGGGGTCTCGATGGCAGGAA
>JBOGJF010000110.1:0-2020 GCA_050747785.1 Vicinamibacteria bacterium | reverse complement strand
GTGCAGGACCTGAGGGGCAAGAGAGTCGCCGTCGACAGGTTGAGTTCCCATGCAGGGCTCAATGCCTGGCTGTTTCTGCGTGAGGAAGGTCTGGATTTCGACAAAGGAGAGGTCCAACTGGTCGAATCGGACGCGGACCGATGGTCGAACGAAGATCGATGGAAGGGCGTGTTGAAGGGAGACTTTGACGCGACCTTCGTGGACACGCCGAACGATTT
The DNA here is from genome assembly GCA_050747785.1 of Vicinamibacteria bacterium. Classification (GTDB taxonomy): domain Bacteria; phylum Acidobacteriota; class Vicinamibacteria; order Marinacidobacterales; family DATDRI01; genus CBDANW01. The sequence goes on along the minus strand of JBOGJF010000110.1, from coordinate 1,802 downwards.
AAGGGCCGCGGCGGCGGGAGCCCGCGTCATTCCGGTCAGGGCGATGCCCATGGTCCGCGGCGTGACTCTGACGACGAGCATGGCGTACGTGAGAAAAAATGAGGACGATATCCGCAAGCTGGTCCGTGGCGTGGTGGAGGGAATTCATTTCTTCCTGACGCGCAAAGACGAGACGATGACGATCCTGGGCGAATCCACCAAGCTGGCGTACAGAGACGGCGGGGAGGTCGAGTCGGTATACAACGAGTGGGCGAGTTTCCTGGAGCGCAAGCCTTATCCCAGGCCCGAGGCCATAGCCAACGTCTTTACTCTCGCTCTGCGGCGCGACCCGGACATCGCGGGCTTCAACCCGATGGCTCTCTGGAATACGCACTATGTGAGAGAGCTGGACGACAGCGGCTTTATCGATTCGCTGTACCGAGCCTGAGAGCCGAAGACGCACGCGTATGACGACCGATCCAACCAAGCTCGGCGCATTAGCCGACGGAAAGTCCGCCTACGAGAGATGGGCCGAGGAACAGGGCGTGCCGATCCACAAGGCGTTTTTCATTCCCGACCTCCGCGAGGTGACCTTGGGCGAGTGGAAACGCAAAGGCGGCAAAGGCGCAATCATCAATCTCGAAGGCACCGGGGACACCGACGATGCGTACCTCTGCGAGATCGCTCCGGGCGGAAAGCTTCACGCCGAGCGGCACGTCTACGAAGAGCTGGTCTGCGTGCTGGAGGGGCGCGGGGCGACGGCGGTGTGGCAGGAGGGCGGCGCCAAACAGACTTTCGAGTGGCAGGCCGGCAGCCTGTTCGCGATACCGATGAACGCCTGGTTTCAGCATTTCAACGGGAGCGGGGGTCAGGCGGCGCGCTACATCGCGTTTACCTCGGCGCCGCTGATGATGAATTTGTTGAACGACCAGGAGTTCGTCTTCAGTTGCCCTCACGTCTTCCGCAACCGGTTCGACGGCGAGGCGGACTATTTCAAAGGCGAAGGGAAGATCTATCGCGATAGAGTCTGGGACGTGAACTTCGTCGCGAACATTCACGATCTCAACTTGATCTCCAGCGAGGGCCGGGGCCGGGGCAACCGGACGACGGTCATCGAGGTCGGCTGCAGCGCGCTCATCGCTCACATCTCGCAGTTCTCCGTCGGGCGCTACAAGAAGGCCCACCGCCATTCGGCGGGGGCGCAGATCATCATTCTCGAAGGAGAAGGCTACACCTTGTTGTGGCCCGAAGGGTCGAAGCCGGTGCGGTACGACTGGAAACCCAACAGCATGATCTCGCCGCCGGACCAGTGGTTCCACCAGCATTTCAACTTGTCCAATACGCAGACGCGTTACCTTGCGATACGGTGGAACAGCAAGAAGTACAAAGTGTTCAAGGATATTACGGACCGGAGCGTGAAAGAGGGGGGCACTCAGATCGAATACGAAGACGAAGATCCGGAGGTCCGTAGGTTGTTCGAGAGAGAGCTGGTGGCGCGCGGGATCCGGTCTCAGATGTAATGCGCGGGGTCCGGCCGTAATCGAGGTAAGGACATGCCGAGAACAACGGAAAATGAAGAGCTCGTAAAGCACGTCAAGATCCTTGCGAACCAGCATTTCGCTACCCCCGAAGTCCAGTTTTACCTGAGCATTGGCCTCACTCCCGAAAGGATTCGCTGCCACGTCATCCACCACGCCAATTTCGTCATCAATAGGAGACACTGCTGGGCGCTGGCGGCGGCTCAGGCCCCGCTCGACGTCAAGAAAGAGATCTGGCTGCACGAGCAGGACGAACTGGTCGGCGACCCGCGCGCGGGTGGAGAG
>JBOGJF010000109.1:0-2684 GCA_050747785.1 Vicinamibacteria bacterium | reverse complement strand
CCGGTGGATTGGCTTCTTTGCCGGACCGCGTCACGGAGAACGTCGTAACCGGACCGGCACTCACGCACCGGATTGTGTAGAATTCGAGCGGGACCTTCTCCGGAACACTCAGTATGGTAAGGGTTCCGTCGCCCTGGCCCAGGAACGTGGGTTGGGTGGCGCGTTCGGCTGCCGATTGGGCGACCGACAAGGCGAGCGCGAGCAGGAGAGATCTCATAACAAGGGAAGTCTAGCATGATCCATTTCTTGATGATGATGGCGTTGATGCAGGGGGAGCCCGCCGACCTCCTCATCCGAGGAGGAACGGTCGTAACCATGGACGCGGAGATGCGGGTGCTGGAGGGTGGCTCGGTGCTGATTCGCGGCGATCGCATCGCGGCCGTCCTCGGCCCGGGCGAGGCGCTACCGGAATCGAGAGAAGTCATCGATGCGACCGGCCACCTGGTCATTCCCGGACTGGTAAACAGCCATGGCCACGTCCCGATGGTTCTGCTTCGTGGTGTTGCCGACGACATGAAGCTCATGGAGTGGCTGAATGACTTCATATTTCCCGCCGAGGCCAAGAACGTCGACAAGGAGTTCGTCTACTGGGGAACTCTCCTGGGATCGATCGAGATGGCGTTGGGAGGGACCACCACCTTTACCGACATGTATTACTTCGAGGAGGAGATCGCGCGCGCGACGGATCGAGCGGGCCTACGCGCCGTGCTGGGCCAGACGATCATCGGGTTCCCCGCACCCGACTACCAGACCCCGGATGAGGCGCTCGTCGGCACGGAGGCCTTCATTCGTGAATACCAGAATCATCCCCGGGTGATTCCCTCGGTAGCACCGCACGCTCTCTATACGACGGATATCGACGTGATCCGGCGCGCCCGTGACTTGGCACGAAAGTACGACGTTCCCTTTCAGATCCACGCCCACGAGTCACCGCAGGAGGATGAAGCGGTCAGGCAGAAGATGGGCATGACCACCGTATCGGCACTCGAACGGGCCGGTGTGCTGGGACCGGGAATGATCCTTCATCATGTCATCACGCTGACCGATGCGGACATCGAGACGCTGGCCCGTCACGGCGTGGGCACTTCCCACAATCCCGAAAGCAACATGAAGGGCGCCTCCGGGCTCGCTCGGGCCCCCGACCTTCTGGCGGCGGGCGTGCCCGTGGGTCTGGGCACCGATGGCCCGGCGAGCAACAACAACCTGGACATGTTCGAGGAAATGGACACCGCGGCCAAGGTCCACAAGCTATATCGCGAGGATCCGACCGTGATGCCCGCGCGAACGGTCTTCCGCATGGCTACCATCGGGGCCGCCGAGGCGTTGGGTCTTTCCCAGGACATCGGTTCGCTCGAACCGGGCAAGCTCGCGGATGTCGTGCTGATCAACGTCGATCGGCCCGAGCTCACGCCGCTCTATGACGTGTACTCGCACCTCGTGTACGCGATCAAGGCACCGCATGTGAGCTCGGTCCTGGTAGGGGGAAAGTTCGTGGTTCGCGATCGTCGAGTCCTGACGCTGGACGTGGAAGAGGTGATGAGCAAGGCGCGTGAGATTCAGCAACGTATCGCCCAGAGTCTCGCGCTGGAGGTGCATTGATGCGAGGTCTCGGTCTCGTTGGCCTCATCGCATTGACGTTCGTGGGCCTGGCTCAGGTTGCGCGGGTTCCCCCTTCTCAGTCGGGTGGTACGCATAACGTGATTCTATTCGTGGGTGACGGGTTGGGTCCCACTCAGATGACGCTGGGACTTCGGTATGCGCGCGTCGTGGAGGGAAGGCGACTCCAGATGGAATCGCTCATGGACGCCGGGAATACGGGTTACGCGTTGCCTTTCTCCTACGAGGCGCTCGTCATCGACTCCGCCGCGGCGGCGACGCAGATGGCCACCGGCCATTTAGCGCGGAACGAGACCCTGGGGCTCGATGCCGATGGGCGAGATGCGGAGTCGATCGTGGAGTGGTTCGAGAGTCGCGGCGGGGCAACCGGTCTGGTGACGAACATGGCTATTACGCATGCCACCCCAGCGGCCTTTGCGACGCACCAATTGTCCCGATACGACCCGGAGCATCTCTTGGCCGATCAACTGTTGGGGAAGCCTGAAATGGATGTTCTTCTGGGAGGAGGCGCCCGGGCGTTCGTTTCGCGAGGGCAGCGGACTTCGGAGTCGCTGCCGGGCATTCTACCGGCGTTGGACGGGGAATCGGTGCGAACGGATCGGCGTGATTTGATCGAGGAAGCACGTGCGGGTGGTTACACCATTGCGAGCGATCGGGAATCGCTCGCGGTCGGTGCACCAACGGCCACGAAGCTCCTGGGGTTGTTTGCGGCGGGTAATCTCCCCTACGTGGTCGACAAGCGTCACGACCAGCTGACCGGCATCCCCAGCCTTTCGGAGCTGACCCAGGCAGCGCTACAGGTCTTGGCAAGGAACGAAAACGGGTTCTTCCTCATGGTCGAGGGAGGACGGATCGACTACGCCAGTCACGACAACGATGCGGGAACCTTGCTCCAGGAGATCCTCGATTTCGACGAAGCAGTGGGCGTCGGCGCTCGCTTTCGATCGGAGAACCCCGAAACGTTGCTTCTGGTGACTGCCGATCATGCCACCGGAGGTTTCTCGTTCACCTACTCCGCGCCTCGAGACCCACGGGAGTCGCCCCTGTCTAGCGGTGACGTCTACCGG
>JBOGJF010000108.1:0-3003 GCA_050747785.1 Vicinamibacteria bacterium | reverse complement strand
CTTCGCTACCGTCGGAGCGTTCCAGCGTCAAGTAGCCAAAGACCGAGGCGCTCTCGGGCTCGTAAGCTGGCGAGACTTCCGACATCGCCCACCCCTGTTCGACGAGCTCGCGGCGCCCTTGACGATCCAACCGATCGAACTCCAGGGACGGGGAAAACACACAATCGGAGGACCCGGCCAACACCTGGCCGTTCCAGTCGAGGAGGCATGCCGAGACGAGGGACTCTTCGTGCTCCCAGACCTCGAGAAGCGCGGTGACGCGTGCGAGACTCCCGGCTACATCGGGGGCGTCCACGGACGTCACGGGCCCTGCTGGAAGTGCCGGCCACAATCGAGAAGCCACCGTCTCCGCCGTGCCACGGGCGCCGGTCCGGAAAGAGTCCTCGAGAAGCTTGCGCGAAGTGTAGGAGAGGTGAAGGCTCTGGCTGTTTACGACCACCAGAACGAGGATAAGAAATCCCAGGAAGAGCCGGAATCGATTCTCTTGGGAGACGACTTCCGCCATAGCTAAGTCTGCGCTAAAAGAGGCTGAAGTACCAATCGATCAGGGGCGCCCCGCCGAAGACCGTCGCGGTAGCCGCCATTCCCAAGAACGTCCCGAAGGGAAGCGCGGTCTTGAGGCTCTTGCCCTGAGTTGCCATGAGCGCCAGGCCGACCAGCGACCCCAGAAACGAGCCCACCAGCAAGGTCAGTAACACGCCCTTCCAACCCAAGAATGCGCCTACCATCGCCATCATTTTGACGTCCCCCATCCCTAACCCCTCTACTCTGCGCAACCGGAAGTAGGCCTCGGCCACGGCGAAAAGGAGACCAGCCCCCAAACCGGCTCCGACGAGAGCTTCCGTCGGCGTGATCGCCTCTCGCACGAATGCGAGGAGGAGCCCGACGATGGCGCCCGGGATGGTGATGACGTTGGGGAGAATCCGATGGTCATAGTCGATGAACACGAGCGCCACCATGGCTGCCACGAAGCCGAACTCGACACCGTACTCGATGGTGAACCCGTGGCGATGGTAGGCAGCCCATGAGCCCGCCGCGACCAGAATCTCCACGAATGGATAACGGATCGAGATCCGCGTACGACAGTGACGGCAGCGGCCTCCCAGGAAGATGTAGCTCAGGACCGGAATGTTGTCGTACGGAGCGACGCGCGCCTGGCACGATGGACAGGCCGAGGGTGGAAATACGACCGAACGGCCCAGCGGAAGACGGTAGATGAGGACGTTGATGAAACTACCCCAGATCAGACCAAACACGGCGGCAAGAGTCGGCCCCAACCAGGCAACGTCCTCGACTGCCGAGACGGGTGACGCGATATCCATAGGAAAACGCCGCGACGATTCTCGGGAACACCCTCAGTTCGTATCGACTATCGGGTGGGTAGCGCAGAGAGGGAAGAGTCTCGTGATATTTCTGCCCGCTCGTCTTTGGGATTCAATTCGTAGGGTACGCCGCCGGGATCCGCCGGTGTACCTCGCAGGTAACCCGCCGCAATCATTTCCTCCCATCCGCTTGGAAAATGACCCCGGTCTTGCTTGAATTGCCTGGCTACCTTGGTCAGAAGATCCGTTTGGTCCATAGCGTCGAGCTGCTGGAGATGCACGAGCGCGTTGTAACGCATTTGATCGTTTTCGGCGGTGTCATACAAGATTTTCCAAAGCTGGCGCGCTGTACCGCGCTCCCCTCCTCGCGCTAGCGTACGGCCGGCGGTTGCGACCATCCAATAAGGCGCGTCAGGAAGCTTGCTCCCAGCGAGAAAGACATCTGCCGCCTTCGCGTAGTCCTGGAGAAACCAAAAATAGATGAAACCCTTGTCCAGGTAGAAACGCCAGTGATCGGGATTATTCCGAATACCCTTGTCGATGAGCTCCAGGGCTTTGAGCGGCTCAGCGGCCCCCCGGGGCCACTCCTCGGCGAGAAACGTGGCGCCGTAGGTGTAGGCGATCCTCAAGTGCGGGTCGAGCGTGGTGGTAATGTCCAGGAGCGGTCCCAGCAGCTCGAAGCGCTTCTCCGTGGATTCGAGGCGCTGCCCCCCGAAATACTGGACGGTCCGCAACCAGTAGAGATCGGAGGCAATGCTCTCGAAGCCCAGGAGGACCTTCTTGAGGGCCTCGCCGTTGTCGACGTAGAGAATCTCTTCCGTGATCCGATACTCACCGAAGCGCTCATCGATGCGTCTCTGGATCACGGTCACTGCCGCGAAGAGAGCTGCCAGGACGGCGACGACGATTCCCTTCGAGAACAACGGGGATCCCTCTACTTCAAGTTGCGACGATTGAAGATGACCACCGCCATGACCAGCAGTATGGAGATATAGAGCATACCGTACGCGGTCGAGTAGCCGAGGAGTGAAAACGGCACCGCATCCCCGGACACGACCCGGGACTTCACGTCGAAATTTCTTAGATTCGGCACTAGATAGTAGATCACCCGTGTCAACTGAGAGAGAAAGCCCGAATTGACGACGGTATCGAAATGCTTAAGGTCAGCGGAAAAATGACCCACCACGTAGAGAAACCCCGTCAAGACCCCACTCAGTATTGCCGAGGTGAAGGTGCTGAAAAGGAGCGCTAGCGCGGTGAGAATAGCCAGCTCGAAGTAGATGAGATAGATGGCTTTCAGAAGGCTCGGTTCGAAGATACGGCTGTGGACGAACAACAAGGCGTAAAGGCCGGCGGTCATGATCATGACGTTGACGGCCAGAGTAAGACATAGTCCAAAATACTTACCAAGAATGAAGTGTGTTCTGGAAACCGGTTTCGGCAGCAAGGAGTACACGGTGCGCCTGTCCATCTCCTTGGATACCAACCCAATTCCGATGAAGACCGCGATGACCGTCCCGAAGACCGCAATGGACGCGAGCCCGAGGTCCTTGATGATTTTGACTTCTTGATAGATCGAGATTTGACTCAAGATGTACGAGCTTCCGATCATGATCAGGGCAAAGAGAACCAGATTGTATAGAACCTTGTCGCGTACCGTCTCTCGATAGGTGTTCAACGC
>JBOGJF010000107.1:0-1441 GCA_050747785.1 Vicinamibacteria bacterium | reverse complement strand
GAACCGGACAGGTGCATCCCCTTCGCATGTACTCCTCGACTCTCGCGCGAGCCTCGTCCGGGGTGCCGGTTGCGGTGATGCCCAGAACCAGCTCGTCGGGCACGAGGTGCATCGCCCTTCTTACCTGTTCTTTCGTGGCCGGCCAGCCGAGAATGGATTGAATCTCGCGAACCGTTTCGACCCCGACTCCAGAGGCCGTGGCGATGTGGGGTTGTTGGGCGAGATACTGCGTAATGAGCTCCTTCGCGTTCTCCACGGCACGGGCGCGATCCCGATCGACGGAGCAGACGATGAGCTGGGGACGATCCAGGGACTCCGCATGACGCCCACTGCGCCTTGCGCCTTTCTCGAGTCGATCCATCGCGCGGTCGTTGTACTCCGGCGGTACGCAGTAGTTCAGGAGGCATCCGTCCGCGATCTCGCCGGTGAGCTCGAGCATCTGGTCACCGGTGGCTCCGATGTAGACGGGCACGTTCCGCGGCTCGCGCCTCCCGTGGACGACGTCGAGCTCGATTCCCTTCACCCGATGAAACTCGCCATCGAACGTGACGTTCTCGAGTCGAAGCAGGCGCCGGAACACTTCGACCGTCTCTCTCATCGCGAGGAGTGGTTTCCGACGCTCGACACCGACCCTTGCCGCCAACGGATCCCACCAGCTGCCGATCCCGCAGAGAATGCGGTCGGGTGCCAAGTCGTCCAAGGTGAGGAACGTTGCCGCCAGGAGACCTATGTTCCGGGTCCAGTTGTTGATGACGCCGGAGCCGATGCGGATGCGTGACGTCACTGCCGCAAAAGCGGCCATCGGGACGATCGCGTCGCGCACCAACCGGCTCTCCGCCTGCCAGACCGCTTCGAACCCCTTGGACTCGGCGTACTGTACGTAGCGGATGCCGTCGGCCAACGAATGGGCGTCTTGGAGGTAAAGGGCGACCCGACGTCGAGCCATGGGGGGACAGGATAGTGGCGACTCGCCGACGAATCAAGATGCGTCGGCAAAGCCCGCTTGATTGCGGATGGAATAGACGGGGGCCGGCTCGCGCGCAGTGGAAGGTCGCCGATAACGCGCCATCACTTCTTTCCCGTAGTCCCGCTCCGCCAGACACCCGTTGTGAGCTTTGCACATGAGCTGGAGGTTGTCCGTGCTATGGTCGCCGCCGCGGCCAAACGGGTCGCTGTGGTGAAACTCAAGGTTGTCACGCTCGGTGCAGCGTCTACCGTGTCCGTCAACAAAGGTGCATTTGTTCCCGTCGCGCTCCCAAACCGCACGCTTGACGGGTGCTGGGATGTACCTGGACGACGGCAAAGTTTGGGCCTGTTCGACGCTCTTCCGGGGCGCTTTCGTCTTGGCAAAACGCTTGGCTTCGAGCCTCTCCAGCTTTTCGGTCACCGCCTCCTCGATGACGGCGGCCAAATCTCCGTCCGGAACCGAAGAGCGCATGAG
>JBOGJF010000106.1:0-3132 GCA_050747785.1 Vicinamibacteria bacterium | reverse complement strand
GGCTTCATCAACATGCTGAGCTGGGCGGTGGACACCCTGCTCGAGGATGGACGCTCGCAGTCCGACATCCGTCAAGGCGTCACGCTGGAGGTTTTCGGCGAGGGACTGTCCATGGGACCGGTGAACGATCGCGTGTCGCAGCTGCTCATCGAGAACCAGGGCGACATCGAGTTCGATATCGAATGGAAGACTCTAGGAGAGTACCTCGAGTATCTCGTCGAGCGCGGCATCTCCACCAACGTCGCGTCCCTCATCGGGGCCACGACGGTTCGCGTCCACGAGATCGGTTTCGAGGATCGCCCGGCCACCGAGCAAGAGATGGAACGGATGCGAGGGCTCGTGCGTCAGGCGATGGAGGAAGGAGCGCTCGGCGTCGGCTCGTCTTTGATCTACGCGCCGGCTTTCTATGCTCCAACCGCGGAGCTCGTCGAGCTCAGCAGGGTCGCGGCGGAATATGATGGTATCTACCTCTCACACCTGCGGAGCGAAGGGAACCAACTTCTCGAGGCGGTGGACGAGCTCCTCACGATCGCCCGCGAAGCGGGAATCGCCGCCGAGATCTATCACTTGAAGGCGGCGGGGGAACAGAACTGGGGCAAGATCGAGGCGGTCATCGAGCGGGTCGAGCTGGCGCGTGCGGAAGGGCTGGACATCACCGCCGACATGTACACTTATACCGCGGGGTCGACCGGTCTCGACGCGGCCATGCCGCCGTGGGTTCAGGAGGGTGGCTACGAGGCCTGGGCATCCCGTCTCCAGGATCCGGAGACCCGGGCTCGCCTTCGCGTGGAGATGACGACGCCGAGCGACGACTGGGAGAATCTCTACCTGGCCGCCGGCGCGCAGGGAACGTTGTTGGTAGGATTTAAGACCGACGAACTCAAGCCGCTCACTGGAAAGTCGCTCGCGGAGGTTGCCACGATGCGCGGTAGTACACCGGAGGATACAGCCATGGATCTGGTCATCGAAGACGGGAGTCGCGTTCAGGTTGTCTACTTTCTGATGTCCGAGGACAACGTGCGCCGGCAGATCGCGCTTCCCTGGGTAAGCTTTGGCTCCGACGCCGGATCGATGGCTCCGGAAGGTGTTTTCCTGGAATCCAACACGCATCCGCGCGCCTACGGCAACTTCGCGCGGCTCTTGGGACGGTATGTCCGCGACGAAGGCATCCTTCCGCTGGAAGAAGCGGTCCGACGATTGACCTCTCTGCCCGCGGAGAATCTCCACCTCACCGAACGCGGCGTGCTCAGAACCGGTTGCTATGCCGACGTCGTGGTCTTCGATCCGCACACCATTCAGGATCACGCGACCTTCGAGAAACCGCATCAGTACTCGACGGGCGTCGTTCATGTTTGGGTGAACGGGACGCAGGTGCTAAAAGACGGTGAGCACACTGGGGCGACGCCAGGACGAGTGGTTCGGGGACCGGGTTGGACCGGTTGGAAGGGTGCGCGAGTAAATACGAGTCAATAGATGAAGGGGCAACTCATGAAGGCATGCATGCTCGCTATGGCAATCTTCTTGGCCTCCGCCCACGGCAGCCTGGCGCAAACCCACGCCTTTTCGGTTCACGACATGCTGGCGATGCAACGCATCTCCGATTCACAGGTCTCCCCCGACGGCAGAAGCATCGTTTTCGTGGTACGGACCACCGATCTCGACGCGAACCGGGGACGCACGGATCTCTGGCTCGTGGGAACCGATGGAAGCGACCTCCGGCAGCTGACGGCCCATCTCGAAAACGAGCTCAATCCCCGCTGGGCTCCCGACGGTGAGAGCATCTGGTTTCTTTCGGCGCGGTCGGGCTCATCGCAAGTCTGGCGCATCGCCGTGGACGGCGGCGAGGCACAGCAGGTGACCCACCTGCCGCTCGACGCCGGAAATCTGGTGGTCGCGCCGGACGGCCGGAAGATTGCGTTTACGCTCGGAGTCTTTCCCGATTGTGAGAACCTTGCCTGCACGACGGACCGCTTGGCCGAGCGTCAGGCGGCCCCGGCCACCGGGCGGATCTACGAACGCTTGTTCATCCGGCACTGGGATACATGGAAAGACGGCCGGCGGTCGCATCTTTTCGTCACGTCGGCCGACGGCATCGGCGATCCGGTGGACACGATGGCGGGGATGGATGCCGACACGCCTTCGAAGCCGTTCGGCGGACCCGAAGAGATCGCGTTCTCGCCGGATAGTCGCTCTTTGGTGTTCACCGCCAGGGAGGCCGGGCGCGAGGAGGCCTGGTCCACAGATTTCGATCTTTTCGTCGTGGCGGCGGACGGCTCTTCGCCTCGCCGGGAGCTGACCGAGTCGAACCGAGCCTGGGACACGAGCCCTCTCTTCTCACCCGACGGGAGGACCCTCGCCTACCTTGCCATGTCGCGACCGGGCTACGAATCGGACCGCTTTCGCGTCGTTCTCCGCGACTGGCCGGATGGTGAGCCGCGGATTCTGACGGAGGCGTGGGATCGCGGCCCGTCTTCTCTCGCTTGGTCCGGGGACGGCAGGACTCTCTACGCAACCGCGCCCAACCTGGGACAGAGCTCGCTCTTCGCCATCGACGTCGCCACCGGTGAAGTGCGCACAGTCGTCGAGCAGGGCACCATTCATTCCCCCGCCGCCGCTAGAGAGAGGGTCATCTTCCAACTAGAACATCTGAGGTCTCCCGCAGAGCTCTACTCGGTCGGATCCGAGGGCGGCGAGCCGTCACCCCTGACGCACATCAACGCCGAGAGAGTGGCCGCGGCGCGCATGGGAGAGCCGGAGCAGTTCACCTTCCAGGGCTGGAACGACGAGACCGTCCATGGCCACGTCGTCAAGCCGTCGGACTTCGACCCCAACCAAAAGTACCCGGTTGCCTTCTTGATCCATGGCGGTCCCCAGGGATCGTTCGGCAACGACTTTCACTATCGCTGGAACCCTCAGGCTTATGCGGGTGCCGGCTATGGCGTGGTCACGATCGACTTCCACGGCTCAGTCGGGTACGGACAAGCCTTCACCGATTCCATCCGTGGTGACTGGGGCGGGAAACCGCTCATGGATTTGGTCAAGGGACTCGATGCCGCACTCGAGCTCTACCCTTGGCTGGACGGCGATCGCGTCGCAGCCCTCGGGGCCTCCTACGGTGGCTACATGGTGAAC
>JBOGJF010000105.1:0-3114 GCA_050747785.1 Vicinamibacteria bacterium | reverse complement strand
GGTATTGGATGACGATCGAAACGGGGACGCGGCTCGCGCACTACCAGATCACCGGGAAGCTGGGTGCCGGTGGGATGGGCGAGGTCTACCGGGCTCGCGACACCAAGCTTGATCGCGAGGTGGCGATCAAGGTCCTTCCCGAAAAACTCTCGCAAGATCCTGAACGTCTTTCGCGTTTCGAGCGAGAGGCGAAAGCGGTCGCCGCACTTTCGCACCCGAACATCCTCGCCATCCACGACTTCGGGAAGGCCGGCGGCGTCTCGTTTGCGGTGACCGAGCTTCTCGAGGGACCGACGCTCCGCGAGATCCTGGACGGCGGTGGCGTTCCCCAAAGAAAGGCCATCGAGTACGCAGGCCAGATTGCGAAGGGTCTCGCGGCGGCACATGACCGGGGCATCGTGCACCGCGATCTCAAACCCAACAACGTCATCGTCACGCGTGATGGGCGCGTGAAGATTCTCGACTTCGGCCTCGCCAAGCTGATGAACATGGGGATGAGCGAAGCGCCCACCCGGGCGCCCTCCTCCGAGCCGGGGACCGGAGCGGGCGTGATCCTTGGCACGGTCGGCTACATGTCTCCGGAGCAAGTCCGGGGAGAGCCGGCCGATCACCGCTCGGACATCTTCAGCTTCGGGGCGATGCTTTACGAGCTCGTCACCGGTGAACGTGCCTTTGCTCGCGAAACGGCTGCCGAGACGATGACCGCGATTCTCAAGGAGGATCCCCCGAAGCTCTCGGGATCCGGTGGACTCTTCATGCCGCCCGGTCTCGAGCGCGTGACGCGGCACTGCGTGGAGAAGAGTCCCGACGAGCGGTTCCAGTCGGCGCACGATCTCGCATTTGCGCTCGATGCGATCACCCAGACCTCGGTAGTGAGCGGTGCCTTCGATCTTTCGGCCCTCCCTGGCCGGAGCCGGCGTCAGGTCTCGATTCCGGTGGCGGGTTTGACGGCGGCCGCGACTCTGTTGGTTGGCCTTCTGGCGGGCTGGGTCATTTTCCGGTCGGCGCCGGTCGAGCCGTTGCAGTACCAGCGTCTCACGTTTCAACGTGGGCATGTTCTGTCCGCTCGCTTTTCGGCCGACGAGCAAACGGTCATCTATGGCGCTTCCTGGGAAGGGGCGCCTCCGGAGATATTCACGACTCAGATCGGGACACCCGGTTCGCGCCCCCTCGGGTTCGGGTGGGCCGATCTGCTCTCGATTTCCCCAACCGGCGAGATGGCCGTCTCGCTCAATCGTCACTTCACCGTGGGCTTCGAGACCACGGGGACGCTGGCGCGCGTTCCTCTGGAGGGCGGAGCCCCCCGAGAAGTCCTCGAGTCGGTGCACGATGCGGACTGGGGTCCCGATGGCGAGAGCCTCGCCGTGGTGCGCACCGTGGAAGGGCGGAACCGACTCGAATACCCCATCGGAAACGTGCTCTATGAGACGGATGGTTGGATGAGCAGCGTGCGCGTGAGCCCGGATGGGAATCTCATCGCATTCAACGACCATCCGGTGCGAGGCGACAATGTAGGCCCGATCGCGGTGATCGATCTCGAGGGGAACAAAACGATCTTACCAGGAGGTGGTGCTCCGCAAGGTCTCGTTTGGTCTCCGGACGGCAAGGAGATATGGGGGGCTCAGGGGGCCACGCTTTTCGCCCAGAGCCTCGACGGCGAACGGCGGAACCTCTCCAGCTCGGTTGGCAGCTTGGCGCTGCTCGACGTCGCGGCCGACGGAAGGATGCTCCTTACCTCTCAGACTTGGCGTCGGGAGATGGTGGGCAAGCAGCATGGAGCGGTCGAAGAGGTCAATCTCTCCTGGTTCGACTGGTCGGCGCCGAAGGATCTCTCTGCCGATGGCAGATTGGTCCTCTTCGAAGAGCAGAATCGCGCCACCCCGGCGGGTTACCCGCTTTACCTTCGCGGGCTCGACGGCTCGCCGCCGCTCCGTCTGGGAGACGGTATGGGCTTGGCGATCTCTCCCGACAACCGATGGGCGCTCGCGCTCTCCGATCCTTTCGGTAAGCCAAAACTGATTCTCCACCCCACGGGTCCAGGCCAGGCGCGGGAGCTCGAACTGGGCGACGATTTCGAGCCCCACCCGTGGGCGAGCTGGTTGCCGGATGGCTCGGGAGTGCTCCTCGGCGGTAGCCTGTCGGGAGGAGGCCCTCGGTTCTTCTTTAACGATCTCCAGGGCGGCGCGCTCGAGCCGGTCACACCCGAAGGGACACGATTCATCAATTATAGCCACGCTATCTCTCCCGATGGTGCCTGGGTCGCCACGGTCTCGCCCGAGGACAAGCTCTACCGCTATCCGATTGGAGGTGGCGAGGGCGTGCCGATCCCCGGCGGTGAGGTGGGAGACTTTCCCCTTCAGTGGGACGCGGACGGCAACCACATTTATGTCTACCGGCGCGGCGGCATTCCGACCCAAGTTCTCAAGCTGAACCTCTCCACGGGAGAACGGGAGATCTGGAAGGAACTGGAACCGGCCGATAGCGCCGGTGTCTTCACCGTAAGCCTGATTTACATGACTCGAGACGGTGAACGCTACATCTACTCTTACCGGCGCACGCTTTCGGATCTCTATCTCGCATCGAAGTTCTAAGCTTCTCTCGTCGATTCCCGGCACCGCATCAAGGCCTGGCTCGACAATTCCGGCCGCTTGATCGGAGTTTCGGTGGTGGGAAGCGTTAGTGGGGGAAGAGGCGGCCGAGCTCCTTGGGAAGATCCTTCCGGAGCTGGGCCTTACTCAAAAATCCGTCGACGCCACTCGACAAGACCGCCTCTCGGAGCCGCCGATCATCGTGTATCGTAACCATGATGGTTGCGACCGACTTGGAAAGGTGGTCTCCGCTCACAACAAGAAGACGCTGCTCCTTACGCGTTCCGTTCTCATCAAGGATCAAGCTTGAATGATGTTGTTGCGGATGGCATAACGAACGAGACCGCTGATGGAGTGCAAGTCTAGCTTTCGCATGATATTCGTCCGGTGGGTCTCGGCTGTCTTCACGCTGATATTCAGCGCACTGGCGACTTCTTTGTTGCTCTTGCCTTCCGCGAGCAGTTGCACGATCTGACGCTCACGCGGCGTCAAACGGCTCGTCGTCTCTCCCTTCAGCGAGCCTCTA
>JBOGJF010000104.1:0-1945 GCA_050747785.1 Vicinamibacteria bacterium | reverse complement strand
GACGTGGATCGCATCGCCAAGATGATCCCCGCCACGTTGGATGCGACTCTCGAAAAGGCACTCGAGGAGGTGCCGCAGCTCAGCGAAGCTGCCGATGCCGACCCGCGCATCCGCCGTCTCCTCGACGTGGCGAAGCGTCTGGAGGGGGTCAGCCGTCACGCCTCCACGCACGCCGCGGGCGTGGTCATTGCTCCGCGGCCGCTCACTGAGTTTCTGCCACTCTATAAAGGGAGCCGGGGTGAAATCACCACCCAGTATGCGATGAAGGACGTCGAAGACATCGGTCTTCTCAAGATGGACTTCCTCGGGCTTCGCACGCTGACTCTCCTCGATAATTGCGTGAAGCTCATCGCCCGCCAGCTCGGTGAGACCATCGATCTGGAGAGGCTGCCCATGGACGATCCCAAGACCTATCAGCTCTTCTCGGAGGGGCAGACGTTCGGCATCTTCCAGTTCGAGAGCGACGGCATGCGGGACATCCTGCGCCGTTTCAAGCCGGAGAGACTTTCCGACCTGACCGCGCTCAATGCGCTTTATCGTCCCGGACCGATCCGGAGCGGTATGATCGATGATTTCATCAAGCGCAAGCACGGCAAGGTGCCCGTTCGCTTCGAGGTCCCGGCCCTCAAGGAGATACTCGATGACACGTTAGGCGTCATCGTCTACCAGGAACAAGTGATGCGGATCGCTTCCACCCTCGCCGGCTTCTCACTGGGGCAGGCCGACATACTCCGCAAGGCGATGGGGAAGAAGAAGGCCGACGTGATGCAGGCCCAGCGAGAGAAGTTCGTTGCCGGCGCCGTGGCCAATGGGATCCCAGAGAAGAAAACAAAAAAGATCTTCGATCTCATGGAGCACTTCGGCGGCTACGGATTCAATCGCTCCCACTCGGCCGCCTATGCCCTCCTCGCGTATCAAACCGCGTACCTCAAGGCCAACTATCCAGTCTTCTTCATGGCCGCGCTCCTGACTTCGGAAAAGACGAACACCGACAAGGTTGTCCATTATTTGAACGTCGCCCGGAAAATGGGGATCAAGATTCTACCGCCCGACATCAATCGAAGTGCGCTCGACTTCACCGTCGTCGGAGACGAGATCCGCTTCGGCCTCGCGGCCATCAAGAATGTCGGACAAGCAGCCATCCAGTCCATGCTGGAGGCCCGCGCCGCCCGCGGCGGACGCTTCGAATCTCTCGTCGATTTGTGTGAAGACGTGGACTTGCGGCTGGTGAACAAGCGGGTCCTCGAGAGCCTCATCAAGTCGAGCGCCCTCGACTCCCTCGGAGTCAGACGCTCTCAGCTCTATGGGATGATCGATCGCGCCCTCGATTTCGGTCAGCGCGTGCAACGGGAGCGGGAGAGCGGACAGGCGAGTCTTTTCGGCGACGGAGAGGTCTCGCGACGACCTCCGGAGCTCGAGACCCTTCCCGATCTCGACGAATGGAGCGAGAGAGAGCGGCTCAGCTATGAAAAGGCGACGCTCGGATTCTTTCTTAGCGGTCATCCTCTGGATCGCTATCAGGACGTGCTTGCCTCTTTCGCCAACTGCACGACCGGACAGCTCTCGGAGATGACAGGGGAGAAGGAAATCTCCGTCGGTGGACTCATCACCAGCGTGAGGACGCTCCGCACGCGAAAGGGCGACCCGATGGCGGTGCTACGCTTGGAGGATCAGGAAGGTGCGGCCGAGGTCGTCGTCTTCCCGGAGGCGTACAAAACGCATTACGGGCTTCTGAGCCAGGACGTCGAGGTCCTGGTTCGGGGAAAGGCCGAGGCGGGAGAGGACCTGCCGAAAATCTTGGCCACTGACCTCATCCCGTTGGAAGAAGCCGGTCAAAGAGAGGCTTCCGCGATGACCGTCCGCGTCCAGCTCGACTCGTTTCATCAGGAGACCCTGCCACACTTGCGGGAGCTCTTGGAAGCCAACCGCGGTGAGTGCCCCATAC
>JBOGJF010000103.1:0-7646 GCA_050747785.1 Vicinamibacteria bacterium | reverse complement strand
GCCCAGCACCGCGAGGACGCCGCTGGCGCCGGAGACACCCAGTGCGATGATGAGGAGAGCGGCGACAATAAGCGTCGAGAGGGTGATGCCGGAGATGGGATTGTTGGTCGAGCCGATGACGCCGACTAGATAACCGGACACGGTCGCGAAGAAGAAGCCTGCCACCAACATGATGACCGCTGCCACGATCCCGCCGAGGGTGTGCCCGGCGAGCCGGATGTAGATCGCCGTCATCAGCACGAAGGCGATGGCCATGAGGCCGAACACACTCTTCGAGCTCATGTAGCGCTCGGTGCGCCCCACCGCACCCGCGGCGGCCTGCCCGCGGAGCTCAGCGAAGGCGCGAGTGAGACCCCCGATGATGTTCTTGCGCATGCGGAACATGGTGTACGCTGCGCCGACCAGCATGCCTCCGACCGCAATCGGCCGAACTACGAAGCGCCACACCGAGGTGGCGAGCCCCCGCCAGGACTCGTTGGTGGCGTCGGCGGGCAGGAACGCCTGAAGATCGGGCCCGAGGAAGAAGATGAGCAGGGGCACCAGCAGACCCCAGGCGACGACGCCTCCGGCGAAGTTGAGCGAGGCGAGCGCCGGGCCGATGATGTACCCCACCCCGATGTAAGCCGGGCTGACGCTCGGCGCCGCCATGTAGGTAACGCCCCCGGTTCCGACCGTCTGGCCCGAACCGCCCACCTGGACCGTCGTCCTGCCCATCACCCCGAGGCGGACAAAGATGTCCTTGTCCGTCGCGAAGAGCCGAATCGCACCAAGGAAGAACGTCACCGCACCGAAGCCAATGTTGTAGAAGAGGAACTTCGCGGCTTGGGCACCCTTCTGACCAGCCTTGTGGATCGCTCCCGCCGCCACGGACTCCGGAAACGGAAGCTCCCGGTCCTCCACCATGACGCGTCGAACCAGCGAGCAGAAAAGCACGCCCAGCACGCCCCCGACGGTCATGAGCGCCGTGGACTTCCAGTAGGCGTCTCCAACGCCGAAGGTGGGCCAGACTCCTGCGATCACGAAGGCGGGGAGGGTGAAGATCGCTCCCGCGGCGACCGACTCGCCAATCGATCCCGCGGTGCGGGCGATGTTCTCCTCCAGGATCGACCCGCGCCAAAGGCGGAGCACCGCCATACTGATCACCGCCGCCGGGTAGGTCGCGGCGATCGTCACCCCGGCGCGAAGACCGAGGTAGGCGTTGGCCGCGCCCAGGATCAGGGTCAGCACCAAACCGAGGAGCACCGCCCTTAAGGTGAACTCAGACATCGCCAGCGATTCTGGAACGAAGGGTTTATGGGGTTCGACTTCCTGCCCGCTTCTAGCTGGCTTTCTCGTTTCCGCCATCGGCTGACCTCGCTTCTTGCGCGCGGCGCCCCACCCCTCACAACTCTCGGCTCGGTGTCTGCTGGGGCGGGATCGCCAGCGTGTTGGGGGGTATTCTATAGGCAGAAGACGCGAGAGAGAAGTAAAGACCGCGTCTTTTGCGCTCCCAAGCCCTTCCGCCGCCTATCGCGCTCTGGGGCGTGCGCAGCCGTTGAATCCCCTTCGGTCTGGTCCCGCAATATCGGGTTCACTCCTGCTAGTCGGGGAGCTCCTGGCCTGGCTCGGGGAGCCAGAAGCTGGCCAGGAATCCGACGGCATACACGAACAGTGCAACGGCCGCTGCCGCGTAGGCCAGCTGTGTCGGCGGCGAGCCTCCCGGCATGACATTGGAGAGCTGCGTCGTGACGAGTGCCGCCGAAGTCCCGACCATACGGCCGCCGATGTTAGCGGCGAAACTTTCCCCCGTGCCGCGCAGGTGCGTGGGATAAACCCGGGGAATGTAGTTCCCCCAGAAGCTGAACTGGGCGACGGTGACGAAACCAGCGACGAGGGCCCCCCACCGTAAGAGCTCTAGGTCATTGACGGCGGGGTAGAGGAAGACCAGTGGCACCAGGATCAATCCCGGTACCTGAAAGACATGGAGCAGGCGTCGCCGGGCCACGATACGAACGGCGAGAAAGGCGAGCGCCACGCGACCCAGCAGGCCGCCGAGCTCCTGATTGAACTGCACGCCACTGATCGCGGTCTCGACGGACGGACGATCCAGGCCGCTCACTTGAGGAAGGCCGGGCACGATGCGCGGAAGATGTTGGATCGCTCCAAACGCTGCCCCATAACTGCAGGCGAACATCAGGGCGGTCACGATCGTCGTGCGACGAAGAGCAGGATGGAAAAGCTCCGAAATACTTGGTCGTTTCAGCGTGCCCGCCCGCTTTTTTTCCGCCCACGCGGGAGACTCAGGGAGAAACGGTCGCACGATGATGAGAGGAAGAGCCGGAATGACGCCCGAGACGAGCGTGTACCGCCAGGCCTCGTGGCCGCCTTGGATGACAGGCAGAGAAGGACCGTAGTGGACCGCGAGGTAATAGGCGGCGGTAACCATCAACCCGCCGACAGATGAGAACGCCTGGGTGTAGCCGAGGACTGCTTCTCGGCGCTTCGCGTCGGGGAAGAGCTCCGCAAGCCAGGCCACCGCGGCGACGAACTCGACGCACACGCCCACGAACGTCGTGCACCGAAAGAAGAGAAGCATCGGCACCGAGGTCGAGAACCCAGCGGCCATGGCGGAGCCGGCGTACAGGAGAATGCTCCAGACCAAGACCCTTCGTCGACCGAAGCGATCGGTCAGATAGCCACCGATGAGGCCAAAGAACCCACCGGCGACGGCAGGAGCCCAGAACAGCCACCCCACCCACGCGTTGAACTCCGGCGTGCCCGGGGCGAAGGGACCGAGCTCCATGAGGGCGGGCCGGACAATGAGAGGCAGCATGAGAAGCTCGTAGATGTCGAACGCGAAGCCGAGCGCCGCCACGGCGCAAATGAGCCAATGGAGCAACGTGAACTGGGGTAAGTCGCTTCCTTTCGTATCTGCCATGAGCAACTCCTTGTTTACCGCCGGTTGACCGCCTCGCAGCCCCCCTCCGCCCCGAGTCGACGAAACGCTCGACGACGAGCATCGGACGAGCCGGGCCTATTCACTCTTCGAAGATGGTGGAATCAGCCAGGTAGAAGAACATGCCTCGGATCCCGATCGGGGGCTCGAACGGAGTAAGGTAACCCCTTCGCGCCGTCGAACGAGGCTCAGGAAGCCGGCGCGGTCCCGCGGGCCTCTAGAGGTGCGCCCGACTCCACACGGCCCAGAGCGAGTTTCCTTGCCAAAGGCTTGAGCCAGAAGAAGGCGAGCCCGGCGGCGGAAATATCGCACGCCACCGCCACCCAGAAGACGGGTATCCACGAGCCCGCGGTCTCGACCAGCCAGGCGGCTCCAAACCCGGCAAAGATTGAGGCGGTACCCTTGGCCGTGTACTGGATGCCGTAGTTGGTGGTGGCATAGGTCGGACCGAATATGTCTCCGATGGCGGCGGGGAAGAGTGAATAGATCTCGCCCCATGCGAAGAAGACGAAGCCGGAAAGGATCACGAACCACAAGGGCCGATCCAAGAGATGGAGAAGGGCAAAGATTCCCGCCGCCTCGAGACCGAACGCGATCGCCATCGTGTTGTAGCGACCGATATGGTCCGAGATCCAGCCCCAGAAGGGTCGGGTAAGCCCGTTCAAGATACGATCGAGGACGAGAGCGAGACCCAAGGCAGTCACTCCGAAGGCGATGAGATGCTTGTCCATCCCGTAGGTGGCCGCGATGGGCTTGAGCTGTGCCGTCACCATGAGGCCACCGAAGGCCACCATGGCCATCATGCTGTACATGAGCCAGAATGTACCCGTCCTCACCATTTGACCCGGCGTGTAGCTGACCGTGTTTTGGACCACCAACGTTTTCGCCGGCTTCTGGCCAACCGCAGGTTTCCAGTCTGCAGGAGGCTTTCGCAGGAATTGGGCGGCAAGCAGAACCACCACACCCTGTATCACGCCCCACACGATGAAAGCCGTGCGGTAACCGCTCGATTCGATCATGGCCATGATGGGCAGAATGGTGAGGGCGGTGCCGAAGCCGTAGGCGCCGGCGGCGAGGCCCGCGGCGAGCCCGCGTCGGTCTGGAAACCATTTGAGGGCGGTGCCGATCGAAGCTCCGTACACCGCTCCCGCCCCGGCACCACCGAGCGCGTACCAGAAGTAAAGGGCTCCGAGCGAGTTTGCGAATCCCGAACCTATCCAGCCAAGCGCAACCAGAATCGAGCCAACACTCACGACAACGCGAGCACCGAGCTTGTCGATGAGGTAACCCTCCACCGGGACGAGCCAGGTCTCAGCGAGGATAAAGAGCGTGAAGGCGAGCTGGACTGCCGAGAGCGTCGCGGAAAGGCTTTCAGAGAGGGGAATGGTAAACAACGTCCAGGCGTACTGCAGGTTGGCGATGGCCATCATGCTGATGACGCACGCGAGGAGCTGGAACCACCGGCTCACGGTCTGTTTTGGAGGCTGCATGGCTGCAAAGCATACGCCCGCGCCATCCCGTTAGGCAAGAGTTTTCACCCCAGCTCTGGTACAAGACCTTCCGCGGTGTCGAAAATTGTCGAGCGACGTGCAGACGACTACCACGCCGCCAGATCCCCACTGCCGTGCCGGCCATGGATCGGGCCAGGCTCGCTAGCTTCCTTGGTATGCGTTCATGAGTTCCTGAATGTCGAACTTCTTCATTTTGAGAAACGCTTCGGTGACTCGAGCCACCTTCTTCTTGTCTTGGTCCTTGAGCATCTCTTCCATCACCGTCGGAACGATCTGCCACGATAGGCCGTACCTGTCTTTGAGCCAACCGCATTGTTCCGCCTTCGGGTCCGCGGAGAGCTTCCCCCAGTAGTAGTCGATTTCGTCCTGGTTCTTGCAGTTCACCACCAACGATATCGCCTCGTTGAAGGTGAAGTTGTGCTCATGAGCGCTGTCCATGGCCGCAAATCCCTGACCTTCAAGCGTGAACCCAACGTGCCTCACGGTTCCTTCTTTGTCGGGGTCTTCCCCTTTGCCGTAGCGAAGGATGTCGCCAACCTTGGCATTGCGGAACACGGACGCGAAGAAGCGGACCGCCTCTTCTGCTTTTCCGCATTGCTTGCCGACGAACATGAGCGTTGGAATGATTCTCTGTTCTATCTTGCGGTCGCCCATGAACATCACCTGCCAGGAAAGACCATACCTGTCCTGCACCCATCCGTATCTTTGGCTGAATGGATATTCGTCGAGCTCCATGAGAGTCGTACCGTCTTCGGACAATTCTTCCCACAGCGAGTCCACTTCCGCCTTCTTCTTGCAGGCGACGAGAAACGAAACGGCTGGAGTGAATTTGAAGAGCGGGCCGGCGCTCATGAGTGTAAACTCCTCACCCAAGAGGTCTACGGTAACAATCTCGACCGTGCCCGAGGGAGTGTCATCGAGCATCGACTCGTTCTTGATCCTTGATTTTTCCTGAGTGGAATCGAAGGTCGCACTGAAAAGAGACGTGTAACGCTTGGCCGCCTCCCTGGCTTCCTTATCGAACCACAAGAATGGGGTGATCTTTTGGCTCATACGTCTGTCATCCTTTCTATCTAATGGCCTCTACCTCTGAGACGAACGGGGATGTCGAAACCAGACACACTCACCCAGGAAATCTCTGGGGAACCTGGAAGCCCTGTTGCAGGCGCCTTGGCGGACTTTCGCTCCGTCGACGAGGGTGTGCTCGACCTCGGGTAGACGGCATCTACGAGCTGGCTGCGCCCGCGCGGCTGAGCTCGACGAGCTTTCGGACGGTGTTCAGATTGCGTCCGGTCGCGGTCTCCGCGAACGGGGTTTTGAGCTTCGACCGGCCCATGCCGTCCGGGTAGTGGATGAAGACTTCTCGGCCTGAGAGCTTGACCTCTTCGCGGCCTGGGATCTCGAGGCTGGCGATAGCGTTCTTGGGTGGAGCGCGGTCGAGGAACAGCACGAGCAGTTGATGGGGCGCGGCCCTCTTGAAAGGATTGCGCCCGACGACCGCCTCGAGCTCCGCCGGTGTGCGGAGAAACACGCCAACGGGCTTGCCCATCTTCTTCTTGAGGACTGCTTCGAGCTTCTGTTTGACCTTTGCCGCTGCGAGCTTGGACGTCAAGACGAGGTTGCCGCTCTGGATGTACGTGGCGACGTTCTCGAAACCGGCGTCTTCGCACAGCTCGCGGAGTTCGCTCATCGCGAGCTTGCCAGTACCCCCGACGTTGACGGCACGAAGGAAAGCTACGAAGACAGCCATTTTCAGAACATACTCTCTCTTGGTGTGCGGTGACGCAAGGCCGCGTGCGGTCGTCACGGGCTTGGCGCGCTGCTGACGACTTCAAGTTATCGTTTCTTCTTTAGATTTTCCTTCGCTCGAAATCGAACCACTTTTTCCACCAGGCCATAGGGAACAGGCTTATCGAGTGGAAACTGAACGGAGCCCTTTCCTTGTTTGTAACCGGACAACTCCTTCTTGAAAGCTTCAATGCCAGAAGGTATCGGATAGAACCCGATATGATTCTTGAACGCTGCAAAATGTACTAGGTTCTTGCCGTTTAGTTTGAACGTTGGCATTTGGTAACTGATCGCCTCGACAGCATCAGGCGCCGCCTCTTTGATGGTCTGCCTCATTTTCTCTAGAATGCCTTGAACATCCTTCGGAAAGGTCTTCTTGTATTCATCGATCGTTTCGAAGGGCTTCTTGGATGTTTTCATGTTCCGTCCTTGCTTAGTGGTTGCAATCAGTATCGGGTCGAGAAGACTCCGGTAAAACCGGTTGCATCGAGCCGTTCCCCGCGCTGCTTCGTATGGCCGTTCTTTTCCAGGGCACCTTTCCAGTCCATCCACTTCTTCATGGTCTTCTGCATCCCCTCGGGGGACATGGACCGATAGGCGGTCGGGTTGCTTCGGAACAAATACATGAACTTGGTCATCTTGACTCTCCTTCATTCGATTCTAGCGCCAAGTTGGCTCGCCTCGTTTTTGTCGACCAGAATGTCGGCCTTTACCTATAAGACGAATGGTAAAGTCGAAACCGGACATAGAACCCCCAACGAGGCTTGGACAGCATGCACGTCCCGACCTTGCCCCCAACGTTTGCCGGGGCTAATATCCCAGCATCTCGCCAACGACAGGAGGAGCGCTGTGAAAGAACGAAGCGCTTGGACCCGGTACGCAAGTCTGCTGGTGCTGCTATATGGCCGCGTTGCCGTTGCTCAAACGCCGCCCGGCACCCCGCCCACCCTTGAGGGAACGTCCTGGCAGCTCGTGCGGTTCCTGGGCATGGACGACACGACCCGGACCCCGGACGACCGAACGAAGTACACGCTCGAGTTCCAAACCGGCGGCGTGCTCGTCGTGCGCCTCGATTGCAACCGGGGCCGCGGGACGTGGAAGTCTTCGGAGCCGGGCCGCCTCGAGCTCGGTCCCCTGGCGCTCACGCGCGCGATGTGCCCGCCGGGGTCGCTGCACGACCTAATGGTCAAGCACTGGAGCTACGTCCGCTCCTACGTCTTCAAGGACGGTCACCTATTCGTCGCGCTCATGGCCGACGGCGGGATCTACGAGTTCGAGCCGATGGCCGGAGAGAGCACTGCATCGAGCGCGCCCGGCGCGGCTCAATCAGCCGACAGCGCCGACGAGCGGGTCGAGATCCCTCACTGGATGGACGAGCCGAAGCCCGCTTCCTGGAACGAGTCCGGCCTGTC
>JBOGJF010000102.1:0-3778 GCA_050747785.1 Vicinamibacteria bacterium | reverse complement strand
CGCTTGTTCGAGTACCTGACTCACTTCCGTCAGCTGCCGTTCCGGAGCCTGCGCGCAGCTCACGAACCCGACCAAAATGACTTGCAGAAAAGAAACTGTTTCCTTGCGCATCATAAGTAACCTCCCTTCTCGCTCGGCTGGCTGAGCAAGTAGCAAGCCTCATGCCACACGCTGCAAGAGAGAGAAAGGCGCAACACAGAGCGACTCCAATGCAGCACACACACGGTATTGCGTAAGCCAGGAAGGCGCGCGTGCGCAATTCTTTCTAAGGAAAACACCTTACTTTCCTCCCTGTTCAGTCAGACCCGCGCGCGCGTGGAACGTTCAAGCTGCGGGTAGGGACGGAATCCGGCGAGAAAGGCAGTCGCGCGGTCACCGTCGTCCCTTCGCCGCTCGAGCGGATTTCAAGACATCCCCCGAGTTGTCGTAACCTCTCTTGCATACCACGCATACCGACTCCCATTCGGCTCAGCGATCGCTCCTCGTCGGCCAGAAGCTCCGGGGGAATGCCTTGCCCATGGTCCTCCACTTCGAGGACGATCTCGTCGGCGCCCACCTCCAAACGGACCTGAGCGTCGGAAGTCGCCGCATGACGATGGATGTTGGTCAGGGCTTCCTGGGCGACACGAAAAAGAGCCGTCTCCAAGTCCAGAGAAAAACGCGGCGCATCGACGGGCAGGTCGAGCGTGACCTCGATTCCGGTCCGTGTGGCGAAGCCCTCCGCATAGTCTCGCAGCGTGAACACCAGCCCCAAGTCCTCGAGAAGTGGTGGGTGCAAGAGGTACGACACGCTCCGGATCTCCTTGGAGCACGTGGCGGCGAGGTCCGAAGAGGAAGAAAGAGTGTCCCGCAGGACGGGAACGAGGTCGTTGAGACGATGGAGGTTCATCTCCAGGGCGGCGAGAACCTGACCGGTACTGTCGTGAAGCTCGCGCGCGATTCTCCGTCGCTCTTGTTCCTGGGAGTGAAGCAGGCGACCAGAGAGCTCCCGGAGAGACTCCTGTGCCTTCTTCATGCTGGAGATGTCGACGACCACCGCATCGCACCAGGAATGGGCGTCGCTCCGACGGACGACGGTGGCGCTCTCCAGAACCCACATCACCGTTCCGTCCCTCCGGTAAATCTGGGTTTGCGCCTCGATGGTTCGCTTCCCCCCTCGAGACATTTCCTCGAACCGAGCCCTGTGCTGAGGATCGGCGTATAGATCCTCGTGAACGTTCCCGATCGCGTCTACCAGATCCTTTGGTCTTTCGTAGCCGACCATGCGCGCGAATGCCGGGTTGGCGACGATGATCGAACCTTCCGCGTCGAACTGAAAGATACCAGCGACCACATTGTCGAAGATGGACCGGTAGTCCGCCTCCACTCGAGCCAGCTCCTGGGCAACCTCCTCGCGCTCGTGACGAAGTCGGCCAAGGCCTTCGGACATCTCGTCGAACACCGCGCCCACGGCTTGTATGTCGTCCTCCCGAGAACTCGGGGGCTCCTTCTCGAAGAGGCGCATGGCGTCACGCTTAAGCTTTTGGATGGGAACGACGATTCGCGTCCACATGAGCGCGATCGAGCCTCCCAACGCCGTCGCGGCGGCAACCGCCATCAATAGGCTGGCGTAGGCTAGAACCGGATCCGGAGCAACGAGCCTCTGGGAATAGTGATAGACGACGCCGTTGTAGGCGAGAAAAACGATGACAACGATCAGGAAGTGGAAAACGACGCGTTTGGCCAAGCTCACGCTCTTGTCACACCTCCCTCGACGCGGGGGCGTTCACGCCCGTCGACTGATTTGCCGCGAAAGTGCGAGCGTGGCCGAACCCGAGAGGGACGGCCACGCTCTGCGTTCCGGTCCTGGTGAACTACGTCGTTGGCTTGGCCTGGATCGCGATCGTACGAGCCAGGTTGTCACCCCCCGATTCAGCGTAGGTAACGTTGACATGGTCGCCGACCTTGATGTCCCCGAGTCCCAATGAAGACTTGCTTCCCGCCTCAGACTCCGGTTTCCCCATGGCACTCTGACTGGCTTTTTCGATCTTGGTCTGAGTGTCAACCTTGAAAGACATCGTCTTCCCTTCGTTCGCACCCGCGGCCGTGTCGCGAACGGTGAGAAGCTTGGCTTCGATGTCGACGGATGAGACGGCTCCCATGAAAGTCTTGCCTTGAGCTCCCTGCATGGCCGTCGCCGCGGTTCCGAGAACCAGAATCAATACGGCGCTGATTGCTAGCTTTTTCATTGTTGTACCTCCATCGTCCAACGTTGACTTGACGTTTGGCTCCCCGACCATGGCGAGAATTGCACTTCTTGTGCCAAGCGGAGCGAACTTCGGTACGTCTGGCTAACTCGTTGGAGCGCTTTGACAAGGCAGACGTCATCCCAGGGATACGGTGTTTACCGTATGAAGATGTTACGTGGAAGGGTTACGATCTTGCCGAACGCCTTCCGCGAGCGAGACAATGGTCGCACCCCAACCACCACGATCCGGAGGCGCCTCCCGGAACTCCGACACGCGGGGATGTTGTGAGAGAACCCGGCGCACGACCTCTTTTTGAACGCCCTTCCCTCGCCCGTGAATGAGACGCACTTCACGAAAGCCGGCGTCCCAAGCCGCTTCCAAATAGGACTCGACCACCGACGGGATGTCGCGGGGCGAAAAGCTGTGAAGGTCGAGGCTGTCCCCGATTGGCACGTGGACCGGGTCGGAGAAAGGCTCGTCGTCAGGTGTCATGGTGAGTGCCTAGATGCGGTAAACAGCTAGAGGCTCAGATACTCGGCTCCCCGAGCTTTGAAGCGCTCAATAACGTCCTTACCATAATCTCGCTCCGCGAAATAGCTGTTGTGAGTCCTACACATTAGCTGGAGATTCTCAGGGCTGTGGTCGCCACCACGGCCAAAGGGCTCCCGGTGATGGAATTCCAGTCGATCACGCTCAGTGCACCGTCTTCGGTCGGCGCCCACGTAGGCGCACTGGCCTCGGTCGCGATCACGCACCGCACGCTTCACGGGCGCCGGTATGTAGCGGGAGGATGGCGAGGTATCGGCCTGCTTCAGACTCTTTCTGGGAGTTCTCGTCTTGGCAAAACGCCTGGCTTCGAGCCGCTCGAGCTTCTCGGTGACGGCCTCTTCTATGATCGCGGCCAAATCGCCATCCGGTACCGACGAGCGCATGCAGGAGCGCAGTCGCTCCAGCTTGCTGTGGAGTTCTGCACTCGCGGTAAACTGGATCCTGTACCTCGCAGGCGAGCGAGGCTCCATAACCGGGCGCTGAGCAGAGGTCATGGACGGAGCCGGCGCTGGAGTGGGTAGAAAGGTTACTCGTTCCGAAACGAGTTGATTTGTACCGAGCTCGGGGGAGCTCGCCGCTTTGGTTTCCTCCCGGCGCTCGGGAAGCTTCCGTATGGTAGCCGGAACGTCCGGCTTCGGCGAGAGCTCGACGATCAGCTCTTCGATCTCTCTCTTGGACTTTCCTCTCGCGCGAGCTAGGACCGCCTGTCGATTGGATTCCGTGAGGTGGGGGGCGAGCCTGGCGATAACGCTCAACGGAAGGTGTCCCTCCGCCAGCATCTCGAGGAGCATCGGATGTTCCCGCGACGCCCGCGCTACCGAGATGCGCAGATAGGCCTCGTGCTCGGACAGGCACAGTACCTGGGTGCAGTAGGCGAACATCGAAGACGCGGCCTCGCGCGCATAGAGCCGTCTCGCGTCCACTTCCCCGATGTGTGCGACCAACTCAGATTCGACGCGCCGTGACCGCTGGAGAAGCTCGGACAGGCGACGTAGTAGCTC
>JBOGJF010000101.1:0-5465 GCA_050747785.1 Vicinamibacteria bacterium | reverse complement strand
GGGGAGTTCCAGTCCAAGCTCACGCTGATGAGCGAGTCCCTTCGGAACGATGGGCGCATCTGGGTACCGAAAGACCCCACCGACACGCGTCGCGCGGCACAGATCCCGGAATCCGACCGGGATTATTACCTCGAGACCAAGTATCCCAGTTTCGGCAACTTGGTGCCACGGGATGTCGCTTCACGGAACGCGAAGGCGGTCGTCGATGAGGGCCGCGGAGTGGGTGCTCGGAAGAATGGTGTTTACCTCGATCTAAAGGACCCCATCAAGCGGTTGGGCAGGGACGCCATCGAAGAACGTTACGGCAACCTCTTCGAGATGTACGAGCGCATCACGGCCGAGAATCCCTACGAAGTTCCCATGCGGATCTTCCCCGCCCCCCACTACACGATGGGCGGCCTCTGAGTCGACTACGACCTGATGAGCAACGTGGAGGGGCTCTTCGTCCTTGGTGAGGCGAACTTCTCCGATCACGGTGCGAACCGCTTGGGCGCGAGCGCTCTGATGCAGGGCTTAGCAGATGGTTATTTCGTTTTGTCGTACACGCTCGCGGACTTTCTTGCCCCGCGTCTGGGTGAGCGGGTGACCGTCGATTCCGAGGCTTTCGCTCGTACCCAAGCCGAGGTGCAAGAGCGTGTCCAGCGTCTGCTTTCCATCGACGGGAAGAGGCCGGTCGACTCGTTCCATCGAGAACTGGGACGCATCGTTTGGGGTTACTGCGGCATGTCCCGCAGCGAGCGGGGTCTCGAGAAAGCTCTCCAGGAGATTGCCACTCTCAGGGAAACGTACTACGAGAATCTGAAGATCGTCGGCAACGGTGAAAGTCTCAATGCTTCTTTGGAGAAGGCGGGTCGCGTCGCCGACTTCTTCGAGCTGGCTGACCTCATGTGTCGTGACGCGCTCGGCCGCAACGAGTCCTGTGGAGGGCACTTTCGCGAGGAGTACCAAACGCGTGACGGTGAGGCCCTGCGGGATGATGAGAGCTTCGCCCATGTCTCCGCCTGGGAATATCGGGGGCTGGAGAAGGATCCTGGTCTACACGAGGAGCATCTCCATTTCGAGACCGTGCAGCCTACCCAAAGGAGTTACAAATGATGAGATTGACGCTAAAGGTGTGGCGTCAAGACGGGCCCCATCGGCCGGGGCGCTTCGAGACGTTCGAGGTCGATGACATCAGCCCCGACTACTCTTTCCTGGAGATGCTCGATGTCTTGAACGAGCGGCTGGAGGAGCGGGGCGAGCGGCCGGTGGCTTTCGAGCACGACTGCCGAGAAGGTATCTGTGGCTCCTGCGGCATGATGCTCAACGGCCGAGCGCATGGACCGCGCGCGCGCACCACCGTGTGTCAGCTCCACATGCGGGAGTTCAAAGACGGTGATGAGATCCAGGTCGAGCCCTGGCGGGCGCGGTCTTTCCCCGTGCTTCAGGACCTCGTCGTCGACCGCAGCGCCTTCGATCGCATCGTCCAGGCCGGAGGCTATATCTCCGTTTCTACCGGCAGCGCGCCCGAAGCCAACATGATCTTGGTGCAGAAAGAGGTCGCGGAAGCCGCCTTCGATGCGGCCACCTGCATCGGATGCGGTGCCTGCGTGGCTCAGTGTCCGAACGCTGCCGCACAACTGTTCACCGCCGCGAAGATCTCTCACCTCAATCTTCTTCCTCAGGGACAGCCGGAGCGCTGGCACCGTGCCGTGAATATGGTGGAGCAGATGGAAGCCGAGGGTTTCGGAAGCTGCGCGAACTATCGCGAGTGCGAAGCGGCTTGCCCCAAGAGCATCGACATCAACTGGATAGCGAAGATGAATCGGGATTACCTGAGGGCGAAGCTTCGCGGGGTCAGGAAGATGAAAATCGCGGGCTAGTGCGGTTTCGACTAAAAGAAAGCGTAACGCTCGTAGAAGCGCGGCGCCATCTCCCAGAAGGCCAGGAATCCCCCGACGGCAACCGCCACGAGGATGGCCGCCGCGACGAACGCTCCCCTGCGACCTCTCCGCGCCGACCCGACGACCATCACGCCGGTGGTCACAGCCAAGAGCGCTCCCACCCAATATAGCTCCTTCTGGAAGTGCAGGAGGTCCAGGAAGTAGTAACGCAACGCGTAAGCGACCGCGCCAGAAAGGGCCCACGCGGCAACGAGCAATCGGAGGGATGAGTCTGAAACGCGCCTGAACCACAAAGCGAGCCCGAGCGTGCCCAGTGCGAGCAGGGGACCTCCCAGGAACTCGAGCGCGCGGGCGCCGGCGGAAACGAATCGCGACGTCAGGGAGATCGCGACCCCCGACGAATCCTCGGCCCCGGCCGGAAGGGTGGCCAAGAACACGTTGGAAATGGTGTCGGGGTGGTAGGTCAGGAGTCCAACCGTGGCGCCCACCAGGCCGGCCGCTGCCAGCCGGAAAGCACTCGACCGGTCTAGCCCTCCGAGCAAGGGCGCGAGAAGGAGAAGACTCGCTACGAAGAGACCCTGATGGATGAAGCCCGCGGTATATGCGGCGAGGCTCGCCGCGATGAGGGCTGCCACCGTTACCGTCCGACGGGTGGGAACGAGATCCAATGAGATCCGCGCGAGATACGCGACGACGACGAGATCCATGAGATGGCCTAGCAGTGCCGAAAGCTCCAGGAGCAGGAGGCTCCGCGTGTAGGCGGGCACGAGCAGGTAGACCGCGCCCGCGGCCAGATCGACGTGGCGCTCCGGGCTCAGTCTCCGCGCAAGAAAGCCGAGAGGTAGCAAGGCGAGCGCACTGACGAGCGCGCCTCCCATCTTGAGCCACAACGCGGGCGCGTGATACGCCGAGTTGCCGAGATGAGCGACGAGATAGAAGGCGGCGGGATACGGAAACGCTTGATAGACTCCAGCAACCGGTGCCACCCCTAGGTTGTGCGCCGTCTGATACTCGGGCAGCCGAGTCCAAAAATCGACGATGCCCCGATGGTAAACGAGCTCCAGAAGCGTTTCGTGGATGGGGAGATCCGTGAAATAGAACGCGGGATGCAGAACGAGGAACGCTTTCAAAAGAAAAGCTCCGTAGACCAGCGACCGGAATGCTGGAGTCGAGCGGCGGGTCAGCCATCGCAAGATCAAGACGACTGGCAGTCCCAGGATCGCCACGGCGGCCCCTTTTCGAAGCAGGTGAACGCTGGCGAACGGATCCTGAAGACCGAGCGCCGCGACCGCACCGCCGATGACGAGTGATCCGGTGATGGACCATCGCAACGAGAGACCCGCCGCGCCGAGTGCCAGGAGGGAAAGCACCCAGAGCGCAGCACTCTGGGCTGCCAGTCCCGCTTGCGGGCGCGTGCGCCGTCCAGTCCAACGGACGCGGTCGAGGCGAAGCCGTCCAGGGGTACCGTCTTCCGTGTCGGTGCGAAGGCGCACGTCGCTTCGCACGCGGCTTTCAGGAAGATCGAGACGAAGCTCTTGAAAGTCACTCGAGGGTGACAAGATCAACTCGCGTGACGACCCGTCGTCGAACTCGGCGCGCAGTCGTATCGGCCACGACTCGGGTTGAGCCACCGATAGCGTGAGCTGGCCGGGTCCCGATAGCGTCACCGGGAAATGGATCCGAGCTCTTCGTCCCATCTCGCGCCACGTGCGCTCGCCGTCGAAGCGCCAGAAGTCGGAGAGCCCCTGCGTGTAGTCCGCGTCTCCGGGGCCGATGTCCACGTTCAACCGATCGCTTCTGAGCGTGCCGAGAAGCATGACCCAGGAGGTTGCGGCGACGAATATTGCTGCCACGCACCACCGGCCGAGCGGAAAGAGTCGCTTTGCGATTGGGCTCAATGAGCGTCGATCTCGTCTCTGATCGGGCCTCATCTCTTCTTGCGAACGGGACCCAGGTCGTTGGCCGGAGAGCCTACTCTTGCGCCGACTCCGGGATTAGAGTATACTCGAATAGGTTCATGGCAACTACGAGTGTCCATCTGCCGAAAGAGCTCCTCGAAAAGCTGGATAAGCTCGCCCGAGAGTCGGGGCGAAGCCGCAACCGCGTGATCTGGGAAGCGTGTGAGGCCTACGTGAAGCAGGCGCGAGAAACGTGGCCGGACGACTTCTTCTCGGGCGAACGAGTTAAGCCCGCCGACGTCGCCATGCTTCAGGATTCGCTCGAAGAGTGGCTCGAAACGATCCAGTCCAGCCGCCGCAATCGAGCCCTCGAGCCGTTTTGATAATTCTGGACACGAGCGCAGTGTCGACGGTGATGCACCGTCTGAAAAGCTCCTTGGAGCGACTAGCGGAGCACAGTCCGGCGGACATAGTCTTGTCGGCGCCAGTTGCAGCAGAAGTCTCGTTGGGTCTCGCCCGGCTCGGCACCACGACCAAGCGGAGAAGGCTACTGGAGGGCGAGTATCGGCGGCTTCGAGAGATCGTGCGGTGGGTCGACTGGACCGAGTCTGCGGCGTGGCAGTTCGGCATTCTAAAGGCACGACTGCGGTCTCGGGGACGGATGATCGACGATTTGGATATTGCCATCGGTTCGATTGCAATCGAAATGGGCGCGCGTGTGGCGACGCACAACGCCAAACATTTCCGGGAGCTCGAAGGCGTGGACGTCGACGATTGGGGACCACCCTTCGGATAGGTCGTTGAGGAGCCTCTAGTTTGGCGGACGTCGAGCGCGGCTCGAGCAGAGATCGGTGGTTTCCCTCCGGTTCCTGGTGGTCAACCGTCAGATGGTTGCTCCTCGTCCTCGCCGTCGCCGTTCTTCTCACCAACGCTTACTACCTGAGATTCCTCGAGCCCGTCGTCTCGAGGAGACTCCTCGCCGCCTTGCTGCTGGGTTCAATCGCACTCGTTTTCTTCGTGGCTCGCGTCGGTCTCCCGCGCGCGCGTAGCGACGTGCTCGCCGTCATCCACCGGCTAGCCGTACCGGCGGCGCTGGTAGCGATTCTGGCGGCTTCCTTCTGGCTCCGCCTCTCGGGCATCAGCTCCGGGCTCCCCCAGAGCTACGTCGCCGACGAGTATGACACCGTTCACTCGACCATCACGATGATGAAGCGGGGCGAGCTCAACCCCCATTGGTGGTACTACCCCAGTCTGAAGCTCTACGTGAACATGGGCGCCTATACCGCGGCCTTCCTCGCCGGGGCGCGTTCCGGGCGTTGGCAGAACGTGAACGAGTTGACCGTCGAGGACATGCTGTACTGGGGCCGTTTCGTCGCCGTCGTCTTTGGAACCGCCGCGGTGCTGCTGACGTTCTTTCTGGGTCGTCGGGTTTTCGGAACGCGGGTCGGCCTGTTGGCGGCCGCCTTACTTGCCGTATTCCCATCGGCGGTGGTCCAGTCCCAAATCAACAAGCCCGACGGCATGCTGGTCTTCATGGTGACTCTAAGTGTCTTGGTCACCATCATCTATTTAGAAGAGGGAGGGTGGAAGCTCGCTCTGGCAAGCGGTGTGGTCATCGGCCTGGCCACTGGCACGAAGTACAACGGCGTATTGGTCGTGCTGCCGTTTCTACTCGCCGTTCTTC
>JBOGJF010000100.1:0-4307 GCA_050747785.1 Vicinamibacteria bacterium | reverse complement strand
ACGACGGTGAGCACCACGAAAAGGAACGTCAATGGGACAAACTTGGAGAGGTCCCGGTACATGTACTGGCTGAGGCTGGTGTCGGTGACGGGCCAGCCGGCCAAATGGAACCGCTCCGCGCCTCCGTTGGGTGCGACGATGGCCCGGACCTTGTCCACGAGTCGTTTCTGATAGTCGGGGTCCTCGGGCCGATCGTAGGTGAAAACCACAATGGCGGCCGTCCGCCCGTCGGCCGATATCAGATTTTTCAGGTAAAGGGGGTTTCCCAAGGCGCGTTCCTTCAGTCGGCGCAGGCCTTCAGGGTCCCGGGGAACCTCCTCCAGGAATTTCTCCACGGAAAAATAATCCTCCCCGCCCACCATGTCGTTCACGTTGGCCAGGCTCGTGGCGTCCTGGACCTCCTCCAGGCTCTCGATCTCCTCCGTCAGCTTCTTGAGCAAGCTCAGGCTCTCGAAGGTGAAGATGTCCGGCTCCCGGAAGGCGACCACGAAAAAATCCCCGGTCTCGAAGACCTTTTCGACGACATCTTCCTGGTACCGGACGTCCGGGTCCTCGTCCACCGTAAAATAGCTGGTGTTGTTGAGGGTCTTGATGGAGGGAGCGAAAAAGCAGAGGGCGGCTCCGAAAACGACGGTGACCGCCAAAAGCAAGCGGGAGCGGCCCGTTATAAAGTCCGCGGCCCACGGAACGAAATTTTTCAGGATCTTCCTATGTCCTTTCAGGAAGGTGAACGTCCACAGGGCCCCCGTTCAAACCGTGCATGCGGATTTCCCGCACACGGCTTACCGGTCGGCCCATAGAAAGGAGCGAGGCGGCGAGCGAGCAGAATAGTGCGGCGAGCGGCCTGGGCAGACGCATTCAAAAACCGCGTCTGACACCAAGGATGACTAGATCGCGATCGCTGAAGAAACCGGAGGCGGTGATCTCGTCGCCGTCGAAAGAGTGATAGCCGAAGAAGATCTCGTAAGGCTCGAACTCGAGCAGCCCTATCTCGGGATTGAGATAGAACTCGTAGGGTGTCACCCCGTAGATGAAGCGGACTCGAGCTCGCCATCGTTCGTGAGCCCAGCGGGCATCGAGCTCGCCGGAAACCCGAACCACTCGAGCAGGGTCGAGAAAGGGCTCGGTTTCCGACAGGTGGTAACCGCTCGCGGCGATGTTGATCCGGAAACCGGGGCCGGGGACGAGCTCGGTCTCGGCACCCCATCGGATGCTCGGCACCTCAACGACGGTGAGATCGGGCCGCGTCACCGGCACGTCGCTCACCCGTGCCCCTTCGAGACGCCATACGGCACCGAGCTTCTCGAAGCCGAGATCCACTCCGTAGAGCCGGTTCCGGGGATGGATCTCCACGAAGGTCGGTGCACCAAGCTGAAGAGCGGTGCCGGGGTCGGCGCCTGCGAGCAACGCTCGGCCCACCGTGTCGTCGAACCGGTAGTATGGAAGGGAAAGGCGGGCTTCGGCGGCGGTGATCCCGAAGTCGATGCCTCCGGTTCGGCTCACCCGAAGGCCGCCACCCCCGCCGGGTGTTGGCTCGCTCCCGAAGGTTCCGTTACGGATCAGCGTCTGCAAGATCGGGTTCGACGACGGGTAGCCGAGTAGGGCGCCTTTGGTTTGATCGATCGGCGACCAGAAACTCGAGACCGGGGCAAGCTCCGCGGCTCGAAATTCGGGGAGCCAGAAGGCGTCCGCTTTCCACTCGCCGAGGTAGGTCTCCACTCGGACGCCAGGGGCCACGCGGCGTTCGCTGGCGGGACTGAGGAGGTATCGCGTGAGGTCATAGGTGCTCAGAATATCGGAAGGTGGCGCCAGGGAGAGCCGGCCCCAGACCGGCTTCTGCCAGCCGGCCGTCATCAGGACGGCACCCCGCCGTAGCTGCAGGTAGGTCTCGTCGAAATCCGCGGCCGCTCGAAACTCCCCCGATCCGGTTTGAAACGTCCCATCCGCCCGGACACCCAGTCGCAGGTAGAGTCGAGGGTCGGGCCGGATCTCGGAAGCGATCTCGATGTGAACGTCGTCGAGGGTCATCTCATGCTGTCTGGGCGCGCTGGACTCCAGAAAGAGCCGCTCGATCCGCGGTCGCACCAGATCTCCCTCGTTGGAAGGCAGCTCCTCGGGGAGCGGCCGCATCGGGGGCTGAATGCCGAACGAGATCTGGGTGGGCGGGCTCTCGTGGCCGGGAGGAGACGGGCTGACCGCAGGGGGGGTGAGGTCCGGTGATGGCAACGAAGACGTCGTTCTCGCCGGGCTCGGCCTTGGGTCACTGGCGGAAAGAATTGGATCTTCGGCCGTCGTCCAGGGATAGATCATCGCCATGGGGGCTCGGTGGAAGCCCTGTCCGGCCAACTCGCTAGCTAACTCGAGGGCTTGCTGAGACGTGTCCCTGGGCTCCACCGCAACGAACAGGCCGTCGCGGTGGTGCGCTTGGTAGCCGAGTCGGCGCAGCTCGGAGGCCATTTCGCGGGCCGCCGCCCGGTCGTACAGCGGGCCTATCTGGATCCATCGCAACGGCTTCCAACGCAGCAGCTTCGGAGAGACTTTCGACCTTTGGATCGAGCGCGGTGGCTTACCGAGTCCCGCCGTCTGGCCGGCGCCCACTGCCGCAAGGGGTCCCCCTACAGTGCCAACAAGGAGCAGGCTCAGCGTCACTGAGGTCGATACTTTTTTTCCCAATTCGGATCCTCGAGGCCTCCCACGCCAAACAGCTCCTCCGGCAAGGCAAGGTCGTATCGGATTTTTCGAACGACGATGCGGGTCTTGTGGCCGGTCTTCACATCACGCATGGTGCTGTCCATCACCGTCCAGTAGCCTTGCATCTTCTCGATCTTGTGAACTCGGAAGATCTTGACCGGGCTCTCGGCGTTGGAATCGTAGAAAAGAATCTGCAAGGGAATCTGCGAATCCCGGTGAATCCATGCCACCCGTTTCGAATAGACGGAGTTTTTGGACTCTCGGGGGATGCTTTCCAGGACCGCACAGATCGTTCCGTCGAGATCCTTTTCGCCCAGATAACGATGCTCGTCCAGAGCGACCTCGCGATCTTGCAGATCTTCATAAAAATAGTCGGAGCCTACGAACCGACCGCCATTCCCGGAAGCGGCGATGCGACGGGTCTTGCCCAGCTCGGGCAGGTAGAGCCACTGCTGGCTGGTAGCACCAGCCTCATCATGGGTCAGCAGGGACACACCGTCGATCTGTGCGGGCGCGGTAAATCGAATGAAGCTTCTGAGCTCACCTTCACCCCGCTCCAAACGATACATGAAGAGCTCCCGCACCCGTGCTTTGTGTCCTTCCTCTTCCAGGAACATGGTCGACTTCACTGCCGCATCGCGACCATCGGGACGCTCGTGTACGGCCTGAGCGAGCGCCTGCCCTTCCTGGTCGTTACCGAGCCCCAGGGTGAGTGGGGCCAGGCAACTTGCGAGCGCCAGTGTCGTTGCCAAGGGACGAGTCTTCATCCACGATCCTCCGCTACACGAGGGAGACGAGGGGCCGGTGCCGGCTCCGGACAATCGTTTGGTTGTTAAGAGTTTGACTCTAAGTTAACACACTTACTCGTGGCTGCCAAGACACTCGGCTTCACTATTCACCATCAACCGTTCCAACGGCAGCCGCAGCGAGCGAGCCACTGGTACCGCGCCGGCCCCGATGCGCGCTATCCAAACCGCACGCCGGCTCTCCTCGACACCCAGGAGCGCGTCCAGGCGACGGGAAACCTCGTCGGCCATGGCGAGGCTCGTCGGCTGCTCGCTGAACCTGACTCCGTCTCGGGAGTAGGACGCGAAGACGAGCGGGGTCAGCTCCGGCTGCAACCAGAGCTCCAGGCGAGTCGCGGTCAGCCAGAGTCGCTGCACCGCTCGACCCGCCGCGACATAGTCGTCCAAAGTACGGGGAGGGCGGTCCGCGAGAATAACGAAGTGGCCGGCGCACGCGAGAGCGGGAACGACGTCGAGCTCGAGCCTTGGCAGCCAGGTGCCACCCAGGTACTTGTTGACGAATCGAACACGCTCCCAGCTTTGCATTGCCCAGCGCATGATGCGCAAGGTCAATCGATCCAAGCCGAGCGCTTCATCCGGAATCCGATCCTCGCTGAAGCGTCGATCCCAGGCGACGATGTTCTTATGGACCTCATAGGCTTCGCGCATCGTCAACCGGAGCTTTGCGTTCAAGAACAGGAGCCGCGCGACCCGCAGGCGTTGGCGAAGGTTCTCCAACCAGACCACCGACCATGATCCGCCGACGCTACTCGCGAGGGTCTCTTTCTCGTCCCGAGTGAGCGGCCGTCGTCGCAGCGACCGTCTCTGCGT
>JBOGJF010000099.1:0-3234 GCA_050747785.1 Vicinamibacteria bacterium | reverse complement strand
CCGCTACTGATGGAGAAGGTGCAGCCGAAGGTAGTCTTCCTCCTGAACGGTCTCTTTTTTGCCGAGCGCATCCTAGCCGAGGAGGCACGTCGACGCGGGATACGCGTCGTGACCTATGAGCACGGCTTTTTGACCGATTCAATCTGCTGCAGCGAGAACATCGCAGGCTATTTCGACATCTCTTCGCTCTGGAACAGAGTGCGAGACACACCGCTCACTGAGGATCAAGAGAAAAAGCTGGATGACTACATGACGGCTCGAAGCCGAGGGCTTGGCGCCCCTTTCAACTACTGGCCGACGATAACCGAGAGTGAGGCCGAAGTCATCCGAGCCGTCGACATGAATCCTGATAGGCCCACGACTGTGCTGTTCACCAATGTCACCTGGGACAGTGCGGTTCAGGACAGACACCGATTCTACAACTCCATGATTGAGTGGATTCTAGAAACAATCGATCAGTTCGCCTCGAATCCAGACGTTCAACTAGTTATTCGCGTGCATCCCGCGGAGGTCATTCTTCCTTACCTGGAAACAAGAGATTCAGTTCTCGACCATCTGAGGAAGGCCCTGTCATCGCTTCCCGAGAATGTGCGCGTGATCGCCCCGGACAGGGATTTGAGCAGTTACACGCTCATGAAGCTCGCGCAATGTGGCCTTGTCTATACGTCTACTGTCGGATTGGAGATGGCGATGCTGGGCCTTCCTGTCGTTGTTGCCGGCGAAACCCATTACAGTGGCAAAGGGTTCACTCTGGATCCTTCGACACGCACGGAGTACCGGGCGGCAATCTGGGAGGCTCTGGAGCGAGGCCGAGACCCGGTAGTGCGCGAGATGGCGCGCCGGTACGCCTATGCCCTTTTCTTTCGATATTTTCTCCCGTTCGATTTGGTTTCCGAGAATCCGCCGCACTTCATACCTACCGTGAAGGTGTCGGATCCAGCAAGCCTTGAGCGAGGGGGGAATAGAACCATGGACTTAATCTGCGATGGGATACTGCGGGGAACTGCCGTTTATGGGAACGGCTGAAATCCAAATTGCACGTTGCTAAATTCTGCAATGGAGAGGAAAAGCAGCAGGTTTGGAGCAACTGTCGTGGTGCCGACCTACAATCGGGCAGCTCGGCTTTCAAAATCACTCGAAGCGCTGATGAGCCAGGATTATGGGCCCGGATACGAAGTCGTCGTCGTAGACGATGGCAGTGATGACCAAACCCCGCAAGTGCTCGCCGATTGGTGTCGTCGCTATCCAAACCAGGTACGGGCGTTTCGTCAAGAGAACGCGGGACCAGCCAGGGCGAGGAATCACGGTGCTCGGGCGGCTTCTGGCCAATTCGTCGTGTTCATAGACGATGATTGCGTTGCAGATCGCTCGTGGCTCCGAAATCTCGTCGGTGTCGCCGACCAAAGGAAGGCGGCGGCCGTGGCTGGTACCGTGGTCAATGGCGACGACGGTTGGGTGGGTCGCTACGTCAACTTGGAGTCAGTCATCGACCACGTTTTTTCCGAACGAGGTGAGGTCAAGGAAATAGTGACCGGCAACTTTGGTGTTCGGAACGACGTATTTAGGGCTCTGAACGGTTTTGACGAGGAGATTCGGGTAGCGGGTGGCGAGGATACGGAATTCGGGTTGAGATTGGTGGCCGCGGGTCATGCGATTGCTTTCGCTCCGGAGGCTCGCGTCTACCATCCTGCCATCGGAGGTGTGCTCGACTATCTCAGAATGATTTTTCGGCACGGCCGCGGACTACGGACGTTGTCGAAGCGTTTCCCCCGTTACCGCATCCGGTTTCCGCTGCTAAGGTGCCTCTGGGTGCTATGGCCGATTCGCGCTTGGCTCATCCAAGACTACCTTCGATACCGGCGCCAGGGGGTATCCGTTCTCGAGTCAACTAAGTACTTGCTACTGCGTTATCTGGAGAATCCTGCGCGACTGCTTGGATTCATGCGAGGCAGGTGAGGTTTGCATCTGCTCTACTTGCACGGTGGGAGGCTCGATCATGTCGTTGGCACGGGGAAGGTGAAATACTTGGAGCCTCTCAATCCCGGGCGGCTGTTCAACACGGTGCACATGGTGAGCGTGAACACAAGGTCCGCTTCTGACCGGGAGCACGGTGAGGGGGATTTCCGATTTACGGAGATCGGGCTAGGCGGTGGAGTCACAGGACGCGTGGGACGACTATTGGCGCTGTGGCGCGCCCTGACTCGAATAGGCAACGGAAACCGGCCCGATCTGGTGCTTGCTGACGACGCCAATCTCCTGGGAGCAGCGGCTCGATACGTGGCTCGGCGTTGCCGGGTTCCGTACGCAGTCTGCGTCTACTATGACAACGACCTCCACTACCGCCTGACCGGGTGTCCC
This sequence comes from Vicinamibacteria bacterium, assembly GCA_050747785.1. GTDB lineage: Bacteria > Acidobacteriota > Vicinamibacteria > Marinacidobacterales > DATDRI01 > CBDANW01. The sequence goes on along the minus strand of JBOGJF010000099.1, from coordinate 876 downwards.
GCGCTCGCCTTTCTCAGAACAAGGCTGTTGGAGCGCATACTGGAGCGACAGGTGTTCGGGGGAGCGATTGGCGTCTTCGCCATGACTAGAGGGTACTACGAATATGGCATGCGGAATGGCGCACCACGCGATCGGGCATTCCTAGGGACTTGGTCCGTGGACGACATTTTTTACGAGAATCCGGGAGGACCACATCCAGAGAGCCGAGAACTGCTGTTTGTCGGCCGGCTCCATCCCCTGAAGTACATTGATGACGTTCTCCGGGCACTGGCGAAACTACCTGCACGCTTGAGGTTGGATGTCGCGGGCGAAGGTGAGGACAGGAGTCGCCTCGAAGCTATGGTTTCTCGTCTTGGTCTCGCCCAGCGTGTGCGCTTTCTTGGCCGTGTTCCACGCGAGGAGCTGACGGCTCGGATGCAGGGGGCACAAAGCTTGATCGTAACGCAAGGTTTCAGCGCGGCCGTAGAGTGTTTGCTCTCAGGGCGACCCGTGGTCGCCTATGAGCATGAGTGCAACACCGAGGTCGTTCGAAACGGTGAGACGGGGCTGACAGTTCCGTTCCGTGACGTCGATGGTCTGGCTAAGGCCATCGCACAACTCGACGTCGATCGAGGTCTGGCAGAGCGATTGGGGCGGGTCGGGCGTCAGAGGATGATCGAAGAATGTGACATACAGCAGAGCATTGAGCATCGTCGTCGGTTTCTTGAGAAGTGTCTCAACGGAAATGACCAGAGTGTCGTCCCGTCCTGCATCGGCTGACAGGGTGAACTCAGTGGTTTCCATAACGCACGGTCGAAGGGAGACGGCCCATCAAAGGGTCTCGGTGGTCGTTCCTGTTCGCAACGAGGAGAAATCCTTGCCTCGGCTTATTGAGTC
>JBOGJF010000098.1:0-9463 GCA_050747785.1 Vicinamibacteria bacterium | reverse complement strand
AGTCCTCTGGGGGTCTCGATGGCAGGAACCCCTAGCCGAACAGCAACCGCGTCACCGCGAGGTGGGGTGGGAAGGAAGCTGTAAGCAAACTCCCGGCCCGAGGAACACGAAGCGCATAGAGGCGTCCAAGAGGTGGGCGAGGGGGCGAAAAGACCTGAAGCCCGATGCCATCCGGACGGAAGGGGCGTAGATGCGACGGGTGTATGGGAGGAAAGTCACGCGCCTTACCCTGGGAGGTCTGCTCATCTGCCGTTGTGGCTAGTCGCGCTGAGAGGCGAGGCGAAGGATGAGCAGAAGTCAGCCGAGGTCGTAGTAGCCGTTGCGCACAGGCGGTGAAGGACCGAACGAGAGGAGCCGATTTGGCTCGAAGCGTTCGATGAGTGAAGAAGACGCAGTCCGAAGGCTGAGAAGCCGGAGCGGAGTGGGAAAGTAGGCGGCGGAACCGCCGAGGATACGACTTGCGCGCGTCAAGCACTCGCGGCACGTGGAGAAGAAGCCGAAGCCGAGGCTCCGTTGCTCATGGAGGAGGTGCTGCGCCGAGAGAACGTGCTGGAAGCGTATGAGCGGGTGGTAGCGAACGGTGGAGCGCCTGGGGTCGACGGGATGACCGTAGACGAGCTCAAGGCGCACTGCCGGAAGCACTGGCCGCGCATCCGAGAGGAGATACGAAGCGGTGTGTACCAACCTCAACCGGTGAGGACGGTAGAGATACCGAAGCCGGGAGGGAAGGGAACGCGCATGCTGGGTATCCCTACGGTACTGGACCGAATGATCCAACAAGCGCTGCTTCAGGTTCTCAGCCCGATTTTCGACCCGACGTTCTCCGACTTCAGCTTCGGTTTTCGTCCGGGGCGAAGCGCTCTGAGAGCGGTGAGCTGGTCGCGACTTCACATCGCGGCGGGCTACCGGTGGGTGGTGGACCTGGATCTGGAAAAGTTCTTCGACCGAGTGAACCACGATATTTTGATGTCGCGGGTCGCTCGGCGGGTGAAGGACAAACAGGTTCTCCGTTTGATACGTCGGTATCTGCAGGCGGGTCTGATGGAGGGGGGAGTGGTGTCACCACGAAGCGAAGGAACGCCGCAAGGCGGGCCGCTGTCGCCGCTGCTCAGCAATATCCTACTCGACGAGCTGGACAAGGAGCTGGAGCGGCGAGGGCATCGTTTCTGCCGTTATGCCGATGACGGGAACGTGTACGTGAAGTCACGTCGTGCGGGGGAGCGGGTGATGACGTCATTGGAGAAGTTCCTTTGGGAACGGCTCCGGCTGAAGGTGAATCGGGACAAGAGCGGTGTGGCGCGCCCGTGGGAGCGAAAGTTTCTGGGGTACAGCGTCACGACGAACCGTACGCCCCGGCTGAAAGTGGCTCCGGAGTCGGTGAAACGGCTGAAGGAGAAACTGCAGCTGGTCTTTCGCCGCGGTCGTGGCCGACGGCTCGACCGGGTCATCGAGGAGCTCAACCCGGTGATTCGCGGTTGGGTGGTGTACTTTCGGATGTCGGACGTGCGCGTGAGCTTCGAGGAGCTGGACGGGTGGATTCGCCGGAAGCTGCGCTGTGTACTATGGCGACAGTGGAAGCGCCCCTGGACCCGCCGGGCGCGGCTCATCGCACGCGGCTTGAGTGAGCAGCAAGCGAGTGTCTCCGCCTACAACGGCCATGGCCCTTGGTGGAACGCCGGTGCGACTCACATGAACCAAGCCCTCCCTACTCGCTATCTGCGCGCTCATGGTCTCTTGAGCTTTCTCGAGGAGCATCGGAGGCTCGCGTGTTCTTCTTGAACCGCCGTATACGGAACCGTACGCCCGGTGGTGTGGGAGCTGGGAGCGGGCAACCGCTCCCGGCTACCTAATACCATCCGACTCGGCACTCAGCTTCCCGACAGGACGTAGCGTTCGATTGCTTCGGCCACGCCGCACTCGTCATTGCTTCCGGTGACGGCGAATCGCTCGCGAAGCTCGCGCGCGGCATTGGCCATGACGACGCCCAAGCCGGCGGCTTCGAGCATCCCCAGATCGTTCCAGTTGTCCCCGATGGCCATGGTTTGTTCGCGGCGGATCCCTTCGCGTTTTGCGATGAACCGTAGCGCCTCCCCCTTGCTGGCTGTCGGGGCCAACACATCGACGATTCCCAGATCGGACCCCTCGTACTCGGTGCGAGCCACGTTGAGTCGTGAGCCGAGCCTCTCCTCGATAGCGAGCGCCGTCGCCCGCATCTCCAGGATCGGACCGGCGAACAAGATGTGGAGCGGGTCCCTCGTCAGCGCGGCAGCGAGATCGGGAACGCGGCGAGGAGCAGGGGCTGCCTTGTCGAGGTAACGCTTCAGGGGGCGGGTCAACGGCGCGCTCTCCTCCATCAAGAGGCCGCCCTCTCCGTCGGGGCCTTCGTGCACCACGGGCACGGCTCCGATCTCGGCGGCGAGGGCGATCACTTTCTGACTCACGCTGACTGGAATGAGCTCACGCCTGAGATCCGGACCGTCCAGGCCGCGCCGCACGAGGGCCCCTCCATTCAGAACCATCACGATGTTCATCAATAGATCCGGGCTCAGCTGGCTCAGGTGGGGTCGCGCGGCCGGCAGTCGACGACCGGTCACCAGCGCCAGCCGGACACCCTGCTCATGGGCGCGCTGCAATGCGATTCGATTCCTCTCGGGCACCGAACGACGGGAGTCGAATAGTGTGCCATCGAGGTCCATGGCCACGAGCCGGAAGCGCGCCATGAAGAGAGGAAGTCTATGGCACGGAGCGAGTGGGGCTCTCGGGATCGGTGACGCCGTCCCAGATCGTTATTCTCTGTATCACGTCCCCAGGCTCGATTCGATCCACCAACTCCATCCCCTTGATGATCTGGCCGAAGGCCGTATACTCGCCGGCGAGCTGTGGCTGGGGCAAATGGGTGATGAAGAATTGACTTCCCGCGCTGTCCTTTCCGGTCGGGAGAACCATCGCCATCGTGCCACGCAGGAAGGGTCTGCGGTTGACTTCGGAGCGGATGCGATACGCCGGCCCTCCGTTGCCGTCCCCTCTTGGATCGCCGCCCTGCACTAGAAAGTTGGGGACGACGTGGTGAAACGTGAGCCCGTCGTAGAAACCCTCCCGGGCGAGCTTAATGAAGTTCCCCACGGTGAGCGGCGCATCCACGACGAAGAGCTCCGCTTCGATGGTGCCCTTTTCCGTGCGGATGAAGGCCTGGGGAGTAAAAGCAGGAGTGACCAAGCTCAAGTAGCCCTCGGGCGTAAGGCCTGCGTCTGGACTGCCCGCGTCCGCCGTTGGGTCGCCCGCGCTCGTCAAGATCACAGCGGCCTTCTTGCGGACGAGCCACGCTCGATCCTGGAGGGCGATGCGAGCGCCGCGTCCGAGCGCTTCGGGTCCGTAGTCCTCGAGCGCCGACAGAATCGCGAGACCGGGATCCGGCACGTTGTCCCCGAGCGAAGCTTCGAGCGCCGCGAGGAGGGGATCGACCGCGCCCTCGAGTCGGAGCTCTCGCACGCCATCCGCCGCCGCCGCTCGCTCGAAGGGGTCCTCTGCCTGCAGGTGCTGGAGGACAATAGGTCGCGCCGCCGTGGGAGACGCACCGGCCAACGCGCGTAGGGCAACCGGCCGTACCCGGTAGTCGCGGTCTTCGACCAAATGCGTGAGCAGCGCGATGGCTCGGTCTCCACCCATTTGGCCCAGCAGCCGCGACAGGTCGGCCCGCACGCTCCAATCGCCGTCGGCATCCATCCCCGCGAGCAAGAGCCAGAACGTGCTGGGATCCTGGAAAGCAACCGCTCGCAAGCCGGCGGCTCGCAGCCACGCGCTCGGGGAAGAGATCTGATCGATGATCGGATCGATCGCCACGGGATCCGGTAACGTGGCCAGCGACCGAACGGCCTCCACTCTCACGTAGGGACTGTCACTTCGCAGCATCTCGAGGAGCGGCGGTACCGCCTCACGAAGACCCAGGGGTCCGGTGGCGCGCACGGCCTCGATCCGAACCTTCTCGTCGCGATCGCGGAGCAGGTGCAGGATGGGGCCAGCGGCTTGCTCGCGGGACAAGCGTCCCAACCCCCGCGCCCCCCAAAGCCGCAAGTAGGGATCGTTCGAGCCCGCATAATGAAGAAGCAGCGGCGCGAGCTCGTCGGCTCTGAACTGGGCGCTCGCCCAGGCCGCCGGCCACCACAGGAAGCGGGGTTGACTCTGCTCCGTGGCAAGCACGCTCCACGCGGCGGGCAGGTCGCTCAGTCTTGCGAGAGCGAACAAGCCGAGCCGCTGGTCGAGGTGGGGCATCTTGGGCTCGGAGCGCGCAATGTCTTCACCCCATGGAAACGGAGGTGAGCCGGGAGGCGAGTAATCCCTCAGCGAAGCGGCAATGGAAGCGGCTATCTCGGACGAGCCTTTCCGGCCGAGGGCCTCGGCGGCGCGACCACGCACTCCGGGATCCTCGTCGGACAGAGCGTCCTGCAATGCCGACAAAGCCTCCGGAGCCAAAGGCCCGTCCAGCAGGCCCAGGGCAAGGGCGGCCGTGGATCGGATCTCGGCGTCGGAATCCGAGAGAAGAGCAACCAGGGGCAGCATGGCCTCGGGCGAGCCAATCCTCCCCAACGCGAGCGTCGCGCGGCGACGAATCAGGGAGTTGGGATCGTCGAGGCGGGTGAGTATTTCCCCAGCCCCCAGGGATCGTTCGTCCTCGAGCATCATCAGCCGCGCGTACTTTTCGTTGAGAGTGAGCGCACCACGATCGGCCGATGCGCAACCCGTGATGAGGCAAGCCGAGGCCAGAAGAGCAAGAGCGGATCTCATGTGCGAAGAGAATTATATCCCGAAGTCCTACGGGGACCGTCTCACGTCACGATGGCTTGAGGAGGAGCGAATGGAGCGCACCCCTCCGAATGACGTCCTCCAGCACTCGGTACCCGATTCCCGGTCTAGTAGGGAAGGAAACGTCCGATGGATTCGATTTTGCTGAGATCGACGTAGATGACCGTCACCATGAGGAGGACCAAGAGCACGAACCCCACCTGGAGCACCCGCTCCTTGACCTGCATGCTGAAGTCACGACGAGCCAACCCCTCCACGAGAATGATGGCGATGTGTCCACCGTCCAGGACGGGGACCGGAAGGAGATTGAAGATACCGAGCTGCAGGCTGATGACGGCCATCAGCGTGAATAGATTCCGCGCTCCGGTTCTCGCCGCTTCTCCCGAGACGCGCGCGATGCCGATGGGTCCCATCATCTGGCGCATGGACAGCCTTCTTTGGAAGAGTCGTCCGAGAACTACGAAAGTCAGCTCGGTGAGGCGAGTCGTCTCTCCAATCGCCGCTCCGAAGGCCCCGACGGGATTGGTGATCTGCTGCATCGCGATCGGAGACGGAAGCTCGATGCCGATGAGGAACCGGCCTCCTTCGGCGATCGGCGTGACACTGACTTCCTGTTGCGCGTCGTTGCGCAGGATGGTGACCTTGACCGACTCACCCTGCTTGCCTTCAATCGCCTCGATGAGCTCTTGGTTGCTGAAGATGGGTTTCTCGTCGACCTTGATCAACAGATCGCCCTGCCGTAGTCCGGCTCGCTCGGCGGGGAACCCTTCGGTGAGACCCTCCACCCGCGGTTGCACGGCGGGGAAGAGGCCGGTGTAGCCGATCTGTTCTTCTCCTCGCGCCTCGATGGCGAGCTCGGTCTCCACCGTTTCGCCGTTCCGATCGAGCGTCATCGTCAACGTTTGGTTGGGACTGAGGTGGAAGGTGTCCAGGACTTCGAGCCAGCTTTCAACGGGTTTTCCGTCGAGGGCGACAATGCGATCGCCGGCCTGGACGCCGGCCGCGGCCGCCGGTGAGTCGGCGGTGACGAAGCGTACCACCGGCTCGTCCTCGAGACCGACCGGTCGCTCGATACCGACCATGAAGAGCACGGTGAAGAGAAAGATCGTGAGGACGATGTTCATGACCGGACCCATGACGAGGATGGCAACTCTCTCGAGCTTGGTTCGGGAGAAGAACTCGTCCTTGTTGCCGGTTACCTCGCCGGGGTTCTCGCCGGCCATCTTCACGTAGCCGCCCAGCGGGAGCAGGCCGATTCGGTACTCGGTATCCCCCCAGGTCTTTCCGATGAGCTTGGGTGGGAATCCGAGAGAGAAGACGTGAACCTTCACACCGATCCATTTGGCGGTGAGGAAGTGACCGAGCTCGTGGACGAAGATCATGACCCCAAGAACGAAAATGAAGGCAATCACGCTCACAAACACGCTAGCTCCTGATCTTTGCTGGGACCGCGACCAGTTTTTGCGCCTCTTCGCGGGCCCAGGCGTCCGCGGCGAGCACGGTCTCGAGTTCATCGGCCTCACGCCGTTGGTGGCGTTCCAGCGTCCCTCCGATGATCTCGGGTATCTGAAGAAAGCCGATGCGCTCCTCGAGGTAAGCGGCAACGGCGATTTCGTTCGCGGCATTGAGGACCGCGGGCGCGGTGCCTCCGGTCTCGATCGCCTGATAGGCAAGCCGGACGCATGGGAATCGGTCCATGTCCGGCGGGTGAAACTCGAGACGCATCGCGCTCTCTAGATCCAGGAAGGGAAGATCGGTCGCCAACCTTTCCGGATAGGTCAACGCATATTGGATGGGCAACCGCATATCCGTCACCCCGAGCTGAGCCAGGACGGAGCCGTCCTCGAACTCGACCAAGGAATGAACCGTCGATTGCGGATGGACGACGATACGCACTTGGGATGGTCTCACGTCGAACAGCCAGCAGGCCTCGATCACCTCGAACCCCTTGTTCATCATGGTAGCTGAGTCAATCGTGATCTTCGGACCCATTTGCCAGGTCGGATGCTTGAGCGCTTCCGCGGGCCGCGCCGCGCGCATCGTTTCGAGGCTCGCGTGACGAAAGGGTCCACCCGAGGCCGTTAGCCACAAGCGACGCACGGCTTTTCCGCTTTGCCCCGTGAGGCATTGATGGATGGCGTTGTGCTCGCTGTCGACCGGGAGCAGGCGCGCCCCCGAAGCCCCCATGGCACGGGTCATGATCTCGCCGGCGATGACCAGGGTCTCCTTGTTGGCGAGGGCCACGGTCTTACCGGCCTCGAGCGCTCGGAGTGTCGGAACCAGGCCAACGGCGCCGACGGTGGCCGACACCAGGAGATCCGCGTCGGGGTGGGTCGCGACGTCCACCATTCCCTGCGTCCCGGTGCCGACGGTGAGATCGGCAAACCGTTCCCGCAGGATCCGGGCGTCCTCGTCGCGGCGAACCGATGCCACCCGAGGGTGAAATCGCTCGATCTGCTCGGCTAGCTCATCGATTCTGGAACCGCCACCTAGTCCGATGACCGCGAAGCGATCGCTCAGGCGCTCCAAGACGCGAAGCGTGTTGGTCCCGATGGAACCCGTCGAGCCGAGAATGGAAATCCCCTTCACCGAACTCCGTTTCTCCTTTATAAATGACCGCGGGAAAGAAGCAGGTCAAAGAATATTCTAGCGGAGGAGGCCTATTATCCCAAACGTCCCACTTCGTCCGCTACTTGGCGGCGAGCTGCAGGTAAACGAACAGCACCGGCGCGCTGAAATATAGGCTATCGAGGCGATCCAAGACACCACCATGGCCTGGGATGAGCCCCGACGTGTTCTTGACCCCCGCCGAGCGTTTCAGGAGCGACTCGAACAGATCTCCAGCGACGCCCAATAGAGAAAGGATCAATCCTAGAATCCCGGCGCGGAGTAGGTGCACCTCCGGAAGAAAGAGGCGGGAGGCCAAAAGCGCGGCCGCGACGGCCGCGAGGATCCCGCCCAGAAGCCCTTCGATCGTCTTGTTGGGGCTCACCGAGGGTGCAAGCTTGCGCCGACCGAACGCCCTTCCCGCGTAGTAAGCCCCGGTATCGCCCATCATGATCACCGCCAGCAGGAACAAGACCCAATAGCGCCCGCTGGCCCCGGGACCCGCCAGGCGTACGCCGACCAGAGTTCCGATCAGGAGTCCCCCGTACAGGGGAGCCAGTATCGTGGTCGCAACGTCTCCCAGCGTTTCCCGCGTGGGGTTTCCGCGCAGGACGGCTGCCACCCCCACCACCAGCACGAACGCAACGACGATGGCTGCGATCGATGGCCAACCGGGATAAAACGAAACGACGATCAAGAACGTGGCTGTATACCCGATCGAACGAAAGGCGCGGTGGCCGTTTCGCTCGGCGAGATCGTAGAGCTCTCGCACGCCGAGTAGCCCCGCCAGCTCGGCCAGCAGCAGAAAGCCCCAGGCCGGAGCGAAGAGGATGACGGCGAGGAGCGGAGGGAGAAGAACGAGCGCGGTGACGACCCGGCTCATTCGCTAGGCGTAGCTGCGATCCGGAGACAGGGCGCGGATGCCGCCGTAGCGACGATCGCGTTTCTGGTAGTCGATGACGGCCTCGAAGAGCTGTCGCTTGCGAAAGTCCGGCCACAGGGTCTCGGTGACCCAGATCTCCGCATAGGCAATTTGCCAGAGTAGGAAGTTGGAGACGCGTAACTCCCCGCTCGTTCGGATCAGCAGATCGGGGTCCGGCATCCCCGCGGTATACATGTGATCGGAGAGCGCCTTTTCGTCCACTGTGAGCGGCCCTTCGGAAGCAGGCGAATCACTCCGGGAAGTCGAAAGGGCCTCGCGAATCAATGAACGGCAGGCGTCCACGATCTCCGCTCGCCCCCCGTAGTTGAGCGCGATGTTGAAGAGAAGTCCGGTATTGTCGTGGGTACGCTCCATTCCCTCTTCGAGTGCCGAGACGACGTCGTCGGGAAGCTCTGCGGTCCTTCCGATCACCTGGAAGCGGATGTTGTTCTTTTGCAGGTTGGCGAGCTCGAGACCCAGGTACCGCTTCAGCAGTTTCATGAGCGTGTCCACTTCCTTCTTGGGTCGCTTCCAGTTCTCTTGCGAGAAGGCGTAGAGAGTCAGCACTTCGATGTCCATCCGCGCGCACGTCTCCACGACCTCTCGCACGGAAGCGATGCCCGCTCGGTGTCCTTCCACGCGGGGGAGGTTTCGACTCTGGGCCCATCTCCCGTTGCCGTCCATGATGATGGCGATGTGTGCAGGCAGCCGCTCGAAGTCGATGCGGTGAAGAAGCTCGTCCTCGACAGAACCTTTGATGACGGCTTTTTCGATGTCAGCGAGACTCATTGCGGATCTATAACTGTAGCACAGACGGCGATGCTGTCAACTTGCGGCTTCTCGATACGAGCAGTTCGATACTAGCGTTTTCGCGAGTCGCGCCTGTTCGCGCGGATTTTCCGTAACGTACGAGGAATAGGCGGTTTGCGCGAGTTCTAGAATCTGGAGCCCGGTCGCTTCGTATGCCTCGCTGGCGTGCTCGTGGCGCTCCATCTCGGCTCGCACGCGGCGCAGTTCTTCTTGGAGCTCCGCCGACTTCGTCGTCCACAGTTCATCGGAATCACGAGGTGCTGCGTCAGCCGCCCACAGTCTGCCCGCCGATCAGCGAGCTCACCGGTGTCACCTGCGCAGCAA
>JBOGJF010000097.1:0-2696 GCA_050747785.1 Vicinamibacteria bacterium | reverse complement strand
AAGTGGTAGGCAACCTCATCGAGCTCGCCGTGTCTCAGGAGAATGAACTTCGCCAACTGCGAGTCCTGAGGTAGCGTAGCTTCCCTCGAGAGGAACCTTGTTGAGCGAACCAAACCTTTGAGTGCTTCTAGTTGAGCGTCGATCTCACTCTGAGTGACCGTGACCACGAGATCTTTCCCAGTCAACTCCTTAATGCGTTTGGTCAGTTCCGCGATTTTTTTCTTAAAAGACGGCGGTGCTGCAAACACCAGCACATCGAATCGTTCACTACGAATGATCGCTGCGTCGAAGTACCTGATGTGATTGGTCGCAACAAAGTAAATAATGCGCCGCTGCTTCCAAAGTTCGGCCACTTTCGGGAGCATACTTGTGGTCAGGAAGCGGCCGAAGGCATCCGCCGCACCTTCGCGCTCCCGAACCAATTCGTCAGGTTCATCGAACAGGACAACGGCGTGGTCCAATTCCATGAGATAGCCAAAGATTCGGTCAGCTGTTCGTTGGACGGCTTCAATTCCTTCCGCTACGAAGTGGCTTGAGTGCAGCTCGATGTACGTCCAACCAAGGGCTCCTGCAACACAACGGGCGAGTGTAGTTTTACTAGCGCCAGGCGGTCCAAACAGAATTGCGGAACGGGCCTGCCATGTGGTGATCGGCCGGTCGTCCGGTTCTGGTTTTGATAGATCAATAGCGGATGCCATTAGTACCGGGTTCACGAATAACGTAAGGAGTTCATGCGTGACAGAATTGACCTTGCCGGGCGGTGGCCATGTGTCTCCGCGGTCCGCAAGCTCGGACTTGACCCCCACATCCTTCGGTAAAAGGCGCCCTTTCAGCTCGCGACGCGCATCGCGCCGAGCCAGGATGCCCAGCAGACGGCGGTATGCCTGAAAATATGAGAATACGCTGGCCGTAGCCCAACTTTCAGGCTTGGACTCGGCTGGGCGATGCCCTGAAGACCACGCGACCGTGCCATCTCCAGAGTGGTGTTGAACCTGCGTCATCTCCGCGTATTTGCGGAGGTTCTGCAATCGATCGACAAATCCGCGAATGACGTCTTCAAGAAACTCTTCTGCCTCGAGTTTCTCGAGAATGGCCTTCAAAAGGAACGTAAAACTCTCAAAAACGTAACAGTACGCATTTCCAACATTGCTGTACACGAACAGTGGACGATAATGACGCCACGTCCCAACGGTCTCCTGAGTACTTGCGAGAGCTTCAAACGCCTTGCGAATAAGATCTTGAGCCCTTAGGTTCGAGGACAAGTTGTCTTCGAACTTGACGAAAGTTGTCAATGCCCAAGTCAATTGATCTGAATCGAGGGTTGCGCTCCGTGCCCAGTGCAGGCCCACCTCCTCTCCGAGTTTCGCTTTCGACCACAGCCGCATGCCCTCCCGAATGCGACCGATGTCGATTTTCAGCTTGCTGACATCAGGCTTAAACCTCTTTTCGACCGTCTCAAGAACGACTAAGCCCCAGTAAGTGTGATACGCATTCTCGGGGAACCATCGCGGATTCGGTCTGGTGTTGTCTGTATTCTTCTCGCCAAGCCCGAATCTGTTCGGTTCCTTGAGTTGCGCGTAAACCTCCGAAACCAGCTTTGTGTGTGTGTCGGGCCAATCTTTGGCGCCCTCCAGGAATATCGGTAATGCGCGACTGGCACAATAGACTGGACCTGACTTCTCTGAGAGCCAGGCCTTCGGTGGGCGTTTGAGACCACTCCGGTGAAACTCGCGAATGAGGGCGTCTACGGTGTTCTTGGCTTCGGCTCCGATTGGATCGGAGAACTCCTTTAGCGCCCGATCGGATCGGAAGGTCTCATGGCAATCCATGAGGGACTCGATACAAGTTGCGGTCGTTGTCAGATGCCGGAGGCTCCCATCGTCATGCGTCGGGCCGTTCTCAACCCAGTTTGGGTCAAAGCTCACACTTGCCGGGAGTTTGAATCGCGCCAAGCTCGGCAAATGCTTCAGGCACAGCTCTCGCACCAAGTGTCGCTCTTCAGCAAGCTCCCTGAAGTCCATCTAAGATCATCGTGAGCGAACGAACTTCGCGAGGTTAAGTTCTTCCTTCTCACGAACCGCAGAGCCAAGGTCCAATCCAAGGATGTTGGCCATGTGGATCACGTAAAGGAATACGTCCGCTAGTTCGCGCGCTTCATCGACATGACGCACGGCACCATGTCGGACCAGTTTTTCGCGCTTGCGTATCGCGCGTGCCAGTTCGCCGACCTCCTCGACCATCAGGAGAAGGCAATTCTGCGCGTTCTCTCGCTCATAACCTCTCTGGCTCGCGACGCGCTTGTAGTAGTGCTGAAATGCGGCCACATTCGGCGCCGGCACGGCCCGCCCAGCGTTAATGACATTCAACACGTCCGACGCAGACTCGACATGCTGGACGAAGGACTTAAGAGTCGTGTCCGGGATCTCTGCTTGGCTGAAGACGGGTATGCCCTGTGCGTGTGCGAACCCAACTTCCAAAGCAGCGCTCAGTCCAACGTAGCCCTCCGGGGCGTGCAGCCAGACGAAGGCAGCTTTCTGGATCGCTTCGAGATGCTTGCGCTCGATGCTCTCCGGAGTCTCGGCTTCCTCCCCCTTCATGAACACGAACCCCTCAACTTCGCGAACCGGCTCTACGCGAGTGGGGGACAGTACCACGAAGCCGAGGTCTAGGAGTTCCTCAAGTGTGCGTCGTAGACC
>JBOGJF010000096.1:0-3469 GCA_050747785.1 Vicinamibacteria bacterium | reverse complement strand
CTCCCAGGATAGATCCCGCATGTCCTGATTCCGCCACTCGATCTCTAGGCCGGCATCGACTGCAGCGGCTCGGCCTTCCTCAATCATCTGTGGCGACTGGTCGACGCCCGTCACGCGATATCCCCGGGACGCCAGCTTCAAGGAGTGTCGACCGTAGCCGCAAGGCACGTCGAGTACCCGAGACGCCTTGGTGAGCCCTAGAACGCGCTCAAGGAAGTCGACCTCGAGGCGTGTTTGCTCCGGGGAGACGGCCTTGCGCCACATTTCGAGAGCGATTCCTTGAAAGAAGCTCTCATACCACTTTGATTCCACCGTCGTCTGCCCTCTCAGTCAGTTACCAACCGGCTTCGTGCTCGGATCATCAGCAGGATCGACATAAATGATGTCGTAGGGCCCGATGCCATGGAACTGAAGAATCGTCTCTCCTCTCATCACGTTGAAATGAGGTACGGTCTTCGGCAGCATGGCATAGGAGCCCGCCCGGAGCTCCTGCGTCGCTTCTTTGTCGAAGCGTTCGCCGAATCCAAGCAGGAAGGTTCCCTGGATAACCGTTACGTTCTCATCCATTGGATGCCAATGGGGCGGGACGCTGTAGCCATTTGGGAGTTTGGCACGGAAGACGTACGGCACACCAGGTTTGGATGGATCGCCCGCCAATAGAGCAAACTCCGCGCCAGGCGGTAACTTCGGCGAAGCCGGCCCCCACTTCACGTCGTCCGGCGACACCATCACGTGGGACCCCTCATGACCAGCCGGAGCTTGGGCAAGACAGACCGAGGCCCATAGCAGCCAGGACAGCCCGCCGATGCATACCTGCTTTTTCTTCATGTCCATGCTCCTTCGTGTCAAGACGGCTCGCCGATGTCGCTGCCGCGGTGGCGAGGCGTGAGCTGGGACGCTCCAGATCGCTGACTTCATGATGGTCGAATCCCAGATTGGGGTCGGAGAACCGCGCCAGAACGATCTCCTTGGTCAGCACTTCACCACCGGCGCCAACACCGACGTACTCCTCAGCAATTAGAGTAGCGAGGACGGCAAGATAGTGTGGCGAGCTGTCTTAGGCGTGGACCGGCATCGCTCCAAGGATAGCTGCCCACCCGACCGCACCGACAAGAAAACCAGCTAGACGACTGCACCGGGTCAACGGGTTGCCCTTACTGAGTTCTCCGTTTCAGTTCCACCCAAAAGGGCAGCGACAGACCGCGAGAGTTTTCGCGGCCGCCCGCATACAACACGCCAACCAGCTTGCCATCGACCATCGTGAGGTCCCATCCCAGATCGTAGGGACGCCGGGCGGCGGCCGGAACACCTATGTCCCCGTCCATCTTCCCAAGAAAGATCCGGTCCACATACCAGACCCCGTTCACTGGAGTCACCCCTTGACCGTTCAGGGACGCGGAAACATCGCCGGTCGTCTCGAATGTCAACTGGGCATGAATCTCCCGCTCGGGAGTTGCCGCCGTCCCTTGCCAACTCCCTTCCAGTTCTGAAGCGAACCGCGAATCCGACGCAGGCGCCTCCCCAAGATTAAGCCGCACGTCCTCCGCGGCTTCGCTCAAGAGCGATGACAATGTGATGTCGAGGAGGTCTTGAGTGACCGACGTTCCCGGCCATCGCCGCGTTTCATTCACCAGGATGACAACGGCAACGTTCTCCTCCGGGATCAGGGTCAGGTGCGCGTCGCAGCCCGCGGAGCCACCACCGTGGAACACGTGACGCCGACCTTTTCGATCGGCAGCCACGGACCAACCCAGCCCGTATTCGTACGTGTAGTTCGGGATCGGCACGGTCTCCCTCTGCATGTCGTCGATAGCGGCCTCGGACAGTACGTGCCCTTGGACAGCCTTCAGATGTAGCTGGGCAAAGAGAGCCAAATCATGAGCGCTGCTGCGAATGTCCGCGGCGGGAGTCACGCTGGTGATGTAGTCGAGCAAGCGGCCACCCTGATGGTAGCGGATTGCCGCGCCCGCGGGGCTCTCGCTGCGCGTTGGCACGAAGGAGTCCTTCATCCCCAGCGGAGTGAACAACTCTTCCCGAGCCACTTCGGAGAAGACCTTTCCCGAAACTTGGGCAGCAACGTGACCAAGAAGCGCATAGCCAAGGTTTGAATAGTGAAATCTTCCTTGGGGAATCATCGTCTGCCCATACTGCTGCGCCAGGAGCTCCACCGGAGGCGGGCTATCCTTTTCGTCGGCATAGAAGGTCTCGGAGTAGTTCGGGAGGCCCCCGACGTGCTGAAGGATCTCCCTCACCGTGACCGTCGAAACATCTCCCAGTCGGGAGCGGATCTTAGCGTCGCCCAGATAGGTGTTGACGGGGCGGTCGAGATGCACCAAACCGCGATCGTGAAGCCGCATCAGGATGCTTGCCGTAATGGGCTTCGAAACCGAGGCCAGCATGTACGCGGTGTGCGGAGTGGCCCTCACGCGATTTTCGACGTCTGCCCAACCGAACGCCTCTTCCCAGACAATCTCTTCCCCCTTGACGACCGCGATGGAAACGGAGGGAATGCGTTCCCCATCGACGTATTGGTGTATTCGGTCTCGGACTCGATCGAACGTTTGAGCTCCGCAAAGCGTCGCGCCATGGACCGCGAATGAGAGCATCGCCACCGCCGCAAACCTGAATCTCCGCTCCATCACTCCACAAACCTAGGCCATGGCCTGGCTACTTGGCAACGACGAGATTCCGTCCGGCCTGCTTCGCATCGTAGAGTGCGCGATCGACCCGGGCAAACAATTCGGCCAAGGCCTCTCCGCTTCGAAACTGTGTCGCGCCGATGCTCACGGTCATCTTGATTCGCACTTCGCCGACCTCGAAATACGTTTCCCTCACCCTCTGCCGGATACGCTCGGCAATGACATTGGTCGCATCGAGATCCGTTTCGGGCATCACCAGTAGGAACTCCTCCCCGCCGTAACGACCCAGACTGTCGGGTGCCCGTAGCGTCTCGGCCAGAAGGTGTGTCAGGCTCTCCAGTACCCGGTCACCAACCTGGTGGCCGTAGGTGTCATTGACATCTTTGAAACGATCGATATCCAACAACGCCACTGACAACGGGTGATGGTAACGCTCCGACTGAGCCATTGCCTGAAGCAACGCGATCTTGATCCCGCGACGATTCAAGGCCTGGGTGAGCGAGTCGGTGATCGCCAAGTAGCCGGCCTCCTCGGCTATCCTTTCCGCCAGTTCACGCCGTTCGTACTCCCGTTTCAATGAATGCCGAATCCAGAGGTAGATCGGCGGAGCCGTCACCAATGAGAGGAGGACGGCGTCCCAGACCACGACGGAGACCGACCGGGATACATAGCCGAGCTGAGCCATCAAGAACATGATGGCGAGCTCGGCCACGAAAACCGTGGCTCCGATGGCGATGAGCGTGCGGACCACCGGGCCAACCTTTCCGAACAACCGTGTTCCCCCCTGTGTTCTTATTCTAACCTGGCCCGGGATCTCGTCCGAAGTCAGA
>JBOGJF010000095.1:0-2519 GCA_050747785.1 Vicinamibacteria bacterium | reverse complement strand
GCATCTCCGCCGCCGCGCGAATCGAGGTCAGGGGATTCCGGAACTCGTGAGCCACGTCCGCGGCGAGGGACTCGACGAAACGCATCCTTTCTTCAAGGTGTTCGGAAAGCTCGCTGAGGGCCCTGCTCAGATCGCCGATCTCGTCGAGGCGCCGCGTGGCGCGGAACTTCGCGGTGAGGCGTCCGCGTCGATCTACCAGCGCGACGGCCTGCGACCGGAGGCGGTTCAACGGGCGAGAGATCGTCGTTGACAGAAGCAGCGTCAAGAAAGCCGCAACGGCGACGGCTCCCAGCACGAATCGAAACGCGAACAGGCGTATCTCGTAGAGGTCTTGCAGAATCAAGAACGTGGATTGCGACACGAGAACGATGCCAACGACTCGACCGGCGTCCCAAATCGGAAGTGCGCTGTAGAGCGTCACCGAACGCTGGCCGCCGGGCGTGACCCGCGTTGCGGCCCCGTACCGTCCCCTAAGGGCTTGCTGGATCTCGCCGCCTTGAAATCGCTCGTCGGCGACGTAGTATTCCTGGCTGACTGGCGCTCCCGGCGCTCCCGAGATCCATTCCCAAACTCGAAAAAGAGCCGCGCCAACGCGATAGAGACCGGTCTCCCGAGGGTCGCGAGCTACGTCCTCGTAGAAACCGGACGACACGGAAGCCGCTGAAGTGGACCCCGGCCGACTCGTATCGGCCAGCAGACTGCCTTCGTGATCCAAGACGCGGACCCGCGACGTCGTCTGCTGCTCGAGACGCTCGAGTATCGACCGTGCCGAGGACGGGCTCAGCGGACCCTGCTCGGACAACGCCGCGGCGAGAGCACGCCCCTGCTGTACCATCGATCGCTCCTGGGCCCAGAGCAGCTTGCGCTCGTACACCTCGAGATACGACACCGCCATCGCGGGGATGAAAACGAGCAATGCGTTGAAGGCGAGGAGTCGGATGGAAATCTTGGACAGGATCCGGTGGATTCCGCGGAGAGTCATGCGTTTCGACTGGGACGATACGAGCTCAGCCCTGCCGAAGTCGGTAGCCCAGACCGTAGACCGTATCGATCTCGCTGAACTCCGCATCGACTTGAAGAAGTTTCTTTCTCAAACGCTTGACGTGGCTGTCGATCGTGCGTTCACTCACGTAGACGTCGTTCGGATAGCACTCCTCCATGAGCTGGGCTCGCGACTTCACGTGGCCTGGACGGCGCGCTAGCGCAAGAAGAAGCAGGAACTCGGTGACGGTCAGCGAGAGCGCTTCCCCGTTCCACCGTGCCTGATGGCGGTTCAAGTCCAGAACCAGAGATCCGCGGCGAATGAGCCGATCGTCCGGCGTATCCACCTGCTTATGCATCAAGGCCAGGCGTCGAAAGAGCACCCGGATGCGCGCCACGAGCTCCCTCATCGCGAACGGCTTGCAAAGGTAGTCGTCCGCCCCCAGCTCGAGCCCTAGAACCCGATCGAGCTCCTCGTCTCGGGAGGTCAAAAAGATGATCGGTAGAATCTCCGAGACACCCCGCAACTTGCGGCAGAGCTCAAGCCCATCCATCCGAGGCATGAGGATGTCCAAAACGACCAGATCGGGGAGTTTCGTCTCGAAGCGCTTCCAGGCATCCAGACCGTCGGAATGGAGCTCGACCCGATATCCCTCGCGCCGCAGGGCAAAGGCCACCGTCTCACGAAGGTTATCTTCGTCGTCCACAACGGCGACGAGGCCGCCCTGATCGGTTCGCATCCGGGACTCTGGATTTACTCTAACCCATCGAGCAGACACCTCTCAATTCGATGGAGGCCGTTCCAGCCGGAGCACCGGCTATCGAGAGGCGAGCTAGCGGCCCGAGGACTCGATCCTCGTCCTTACACCGGTCCCGATCTCACTCCACCGAATACGCCCGGTGAGTTGCATCAGGAGGAACAGCGTGGCAATGCTCCCGATGGTGACGATGAGTCCCGTCATGCCCTCGAAGAAATGCGCGTAGGAAAAGAGAACGAGATACACCAGCTGGCTCACTCCCGCCTCGAGCGATGCGAAGCGGGCTCCCACGACCAGGCGAAGATAGCTGATGACGAGGAACAAGGAGACCGCGGCTGAAATCGCAAAGGCAACAATGAGGTCGATGTGATCCACCGTATAGGCAAAGAGCAAATGGAAGGAGAAGAAAGCCGCGCCCAGGAAGAGATAGTTGACGGGATGGAGATCGATCCCTCTCAGCAAAGAAATCACGAATAGCCACACGAAGAAGAACAGAAGTGAGACCGGCGCGAAAAACGATATCTGAGCGGCGAGTGGTCCCGGGTTCAGCTTGCTAGGCATTTCCATCCCGACCTCGAAGCCCGAGATCAAGTTCTCGAACTCCCACGTGAGACCCCGGCCATCGGGCGTGTCTTGCATGGCGGTGGGCGAGATCGTCCCCGCCGGAAAGTCGACGTCGCGGAAATTCGTCGTCATACTGAGCCTGAAGTCCTTGACTCGGCTCACCGTGTCGCCGAATGCGTAGCGCCAGGAGTCGAGGCCGCGGGACCGATAGGCAAT
>JBOGJF010000094.1:0-2840 GCA_050747785.1 Vicinamibacteria bacterium | reverse complement strand
GGGGGCCGGAGCTCCAGACGATCCCCAGTGAGCGAGATCAGAGGAACGACCGGGAGCTTGTTTCCCGCGGCCAGCACCGCGGGCGGTCCCGGCGGGGCATCGACGGTCGAGGCCCCCGGCTGCGCGGTTGCCGGCGCCGGCGTGGACGGTCCACTGCCGGCATGATAGAAGACGTACCCCGTCACCGCAACCACGACGACCACAAAGATCCAGACCTGCTTGGTTAACACGGTTTTCTTCCGCTCCTGAGATTCGTTTTTCGCCATTATCTTGACAAATCCGCGTTTTCCCGATTAGACTAACGCGCCATTAAGGATTGCCGGTCCCGTGCCTCGAGACTGAAAAACATTCGTTTCGTGCATTCCCCTGATGAGAGCGTCCCGTGACCGGTGTCACGTTGAGCATGCAACACTTACTATCATAACGCGCAGGAGGTGAGTTCGTGAAGAGACGATGGGTAGCCTCGCTAGGGCTGGTTGTCCTGGTGACGGTTCTGGCAACGGGGCTGGTAGGCTGTGGTAAGGAAGTGCCTCCGCCGCCACCTCCTCCGGCCGAGGAGCCACCACCACCGCCACCACCGCCGCCACCGCCGCCGCCACGCCCAGAGCCCACCGATGCGGAGCGCTTTCAATCGGCTTCGATTGCCGAGCTCCAGGGGAACTTGACCGATGGCTTCTTCGACTACGATCGGTCGGATCTGCGGCAGGATGCAAGAGACGCGCTGGCTAAGGACGCGGATTGGCTAAAGCTCGGCTACAACACGGCGGTGATCGAGATCGAGGGTCACTGCGACGAGCGGGGGACCGTGGAGTACAACCTCGCACTCGGCGAGCGCAGGGCGCAGTCGGCCATGGACTACCTTGTCTCTCTGGGTGTTCCGGCCAACCGGCTCCGCACCATTAGTTATGGTAAGGACCGACCGGTCTGCACCGACTCGAACGAATCCTGCTGGCAGCGGAACCGCAGGGCTCACCTCCGCATCGCTTCCAAGTAGTCGCCGTCCGAGGAAGACCCCGGCTTTCGTGAAGCCGGGGTCTTCTCTTCTTGCCCGGGGGGACGCCCAACTAGCCGGGATGCCGGTCCATCTCTTCTTTCAGACGATCGCGGAGAGCCTCTTCAGTCAGCCGGTACTTGAAGGCCTTGCGCCCGTTCACGAAAAGAACCGGGATCTGTTCCGCATAGACGGCCGCGAGCTCAGAATCGAGCGAGATATCCACCTCTCTCACCGTCGCGTCGATGCCACGCGCCTGCGAGATGACGCGATGCACGACGCTCGTCATCTCGTCGCAAAGATGACAACCGGGTCTGCTGTATAGGATCAGCTCGACGGACCGGGAGCCACGCGGTCGAGACCACATGGGCTAGGCCGATACGAGCTCGTCCAGAAT
Organism: Vicinamibacteria bacterium; assembly: GCA_050747785.1. Taxonomy (GTDB): domain Bacteria; phylum Acidobacteriota; class Vicinamibacteria; order Marinacidobacterales; family DATDRI01; genus CBDANW01. Next base: position 1,452 of record JBOGJF010000094.1, on the reverse strand, counting down.
GCGAGAGGCCGCGGCTCGCGGATCCGCCTGGGTGGTGATGGCTCGCCCCACCACGATGTAACGGGCGCCCGCCCGAGCTACTTCTGCTGGGGTCGCGGTCCTTGCTTGGTCGTGGGCCTGACTAGCCCACTGCGGCCGTACGCCTGGCACCAGAACGGCCAGCCCCCCTCCCGTGGCTTCCCGGATCGCGGCCACCTCGTGCGCGGAGGCCACGACGCCGTCCAACCCGCTTCGGTGCGCCAGGCGCGCTAGGCGCCCAACTTGTTCTCGGCTGCCGCCCGCGACGCCGATCGAGCGCAGATCCGCATCCGCGAGATGCGTCAACACCGTGACGCCGAAGACCTCGGTCCGGCGGCCGTCTCGGCTTTCCTTGCGGGCGGATTCGGCGGCGGCGGTCATCATCGCCGCGCCGCCGGAAGCGTGGACGTCCACGAGATCGACCCCCAGCCGCGAGGCGGCAGCCACCGCCTGTCCCACGGTCGTCGGGATGTCGTGAAACTTCAAGTCCAGGAAGACCCGAGCGCCCGAACGGCAGAGCGCCTCGACGACTTGCGGCCCGGCGACGGTGAAGAGCTCTTGGCCAACCTTGAAGAAGTCCACCAGTCCATCCAGACGTTCCCGGAGCTCGAAGGCGGGTCGGGGATCGGGAAAATCGAGGGCGACGATGAGCGTCGGCGAGCTCGGTGAAGTCATTACCAACCGGAGGGCAGCCCACCTTCGACCCGCAGCGTTCCTGTGACCTCGGCGATCGAAGACAACGCATGACGGCGACAGTAGTCTACGAGGCCGTCGAGCGTTCGTGACCAAACGGACGGATCGACGAAGTTCATGGTGCCGATTTGGACCGCGCGGGCGCCGGCAATCATGAACTCCAACGCGTCCTCGGCGGAGCCGATGCCCCCGATGCCAATCACCGGGATCTTGACGGCCTGCGCGGTCTGATAGACGAGCCGCACGGCAATGGGGCGTATCGCCGGACCGGAGAGCCCTCCCACCACGTTCGCGAGCCTCGGCCGACGGGTCTCGACGTCTATAGCCATGGCGGGAATCGTGTTGATGAGCGAAACGGCGTCGGCTCCCGCCGACTCCACGCGCCGTGCCACGACGGTGATGTCCGTGACGTTGGGACTCAGTTTGGGAATCACCGGGAGGGTCGTCCTCGCGCGAACCACTTCCGTTGCTCGAGCCGCAAGGTCGGGGTCGCAACCGAAAAGAATCCCACCCTCTTTCACATTCGGACAGGAGATGTTGATCTCGATGGCCGAGACACCTTCCACGTCGTTCAGAATGCGAGCGAGCTCGCCGTACTCCTCGAGCGTGCTGCCGCAGATATTCACCACCACGGCGGGGCCCAACTCGCGGAGCTCGGGCATCTTCTCCTCGATGAAGCGGGTGACACCGATTTCCTGTAGCCCGATGGCGTTCAACATCCCGGACGGCGTTTCCCAGATG